>JANWVS010000013.1 GCA_025056835.1 Gemmataceae bacterium
CGGGCCGTGCGTGCCGACGCCGCCGGCTGGGCGGACTTCGCTGTTGGGATCCCGCTGCTGGGCGAATTATTCCTCGATCACCGCCAACACGTCCTCCTCGCGCATGATCAATATGTTCTCACCGCGCGCCGCCTTGTATTCGTCGCCGGCCCAAGAGGTGAACAGCACTGTGTCCCCCACCTTCACCTGAAGCGGACGCCGGCTGCCGTCCTTCATCATCTTGCCGGCACCGACAGCGAGAACCTTGCCCTTTTGCGGTTTATTCTTGGCGGTGTCGGGCAACACGATGCCTCCGGCGGTCTTTTCTTCGGCCTCGTGGCGGCGAACGACAATGCGATCTCCCAGCGGCGTGACCTTCATGGTATTCCTCGCGGAGAAGTTCTTGTCCCACTCGACTTCACGAAAGCACAGGTGCGGCTTCACCCAAGCAAGTCGTGTGCCGTGCGGCAACGGACGGCGTAAGGCATTTACCGAATCTATGTTGCGTCGAAAGCGCCCGGCTAGGAGGCACGACCTTCGGCTGCCAATTCGTGCAGGAAAATAGCCGCGGCTGCCGCATTGACAGCGGACTCCGTTTCGGTCGAAACTACGGCACTGGTCCTGGGGCGCGACGCCCAACCGGCAACCACGCCGATTGAACTCGACGCCGGTCGGTCGCGGTATCGCGTCAAATTCTTGGTCGGCCATTCACTTTCCCGCCTCGGCGCATACGATTGGCAGCACTCCGCACGTGGGGCGTCACTAAGAGGGCGGTCGCCGGTGAACCGGACGGTTTGCGGAATACTCTTCAGCTGGTTGTGCTTCACCCTTGCCGGCGCAGGCCAAACGTCGTTGCCCAAACCGATTCGGTGGGGAGCCGACACCGACGGCGGTTTCCCCTACGTCTTTGCCGATCCTGCTGATCCGAACAAAGTCATTGGCTTTGAGATGGACTTGGCTCGCGCCCTCGAAGGGGAGATCGGTCGGCCCATTGAGTTCGTCCAGCGCCAGTTTGAGAGTCTTTTCGCCGACCTGGCTCGCGGCGACATCGACATCGCCATGAACGGCTTGGAAATCACGCCCAAGAACCTGCAACGGGCGGCATTCACTCGGCCCTACTACGTCTACCAACTTCAGCTGGTCGCTCGCGCCGACGAACAGCGTTACCGCAACCTCGACGAAGCCAAGGCCCAAGGGCTGGTCATCGGCACCCTCGGCGGTACTGCCGCAGCGGAACTGCTCAAGGAGCAGAACGTTCCGTTCAAAACCTACGACGATCAACAAGGCCCCTACGACGACCTCGTGCAAAAGGCCCTCGACGGCGTGCTCATGGACCTGCCGATCGCCATCTACTACGTCGCCCCGGACAAACAGCTCAAGTACAGCCAGCTGCGCCCCGGCCTGAAGTTTCTCGGGCCGGCTTTTGCCGACGGCTACTACGGCATCGCCGTCCGTCGCGACGACGAAAAGCTGTTGGCTGATCTCAATCGCGCTCTCGACCGCCTCATCGCCAACGGCAAGCTCCAGGAGATCCTTCTGAAATGGAAGCTCTGGACTCCCGACCAATATCGCCTTTATGAGAGTGTGTCCGTTGTCGCCGGCGGCAGCGACCTGCGCTTCGCCGATTACTTCGTTTTGCTCCTGCGCGGTGCGGGAGTGACAATTGTCCTGACCTTGGTGAGCTTTGCCCTAGCCGTGCTCTTGGGGCTGGTCATCGCCATGGCCCGGCTTTATGGTCCCACGCCGGTGCGTTGGCTGGCCACGGGCTATGTCGAGTTTTTCCGCGGCATTCCGGTCTTGCTGCTGCTGTACTTCATCTATTACGGTCTGCCGGAAGCAGTCGGGATCAAACTCGACCCGTTCGCCGCGGCGGTGTTGGGCTTCGGCCTCAACTACGCCGCCTATGAAGCGGAAATTTACCGCGCCGGCATCGGTGCCATTCCGGTGGGACAATGGGAGGCGGCGGCCTCGCTGGGCATGTCGGCGCCCTTGGCGTTTCGGCGCATCATTTTGCCCCAGGCCATTCGCATTATTCTGCCGCCCATGACCAGCGATCTGGTGGCGTTGTTCAAGGACACCAGCGTCGTCAGCATCATTGCCGTCGTGGAATTGAGCAAGCAGTACCAGATTCTCACCAAGTCGGGCGGCGGTTACGTCCAAATTGGCTTAACGACGGCGGCCCTGTACCTGTTGATGTCGGTGCCTTTGGGCTATCTGTCGCGCTACCTCGAAGTTCGTTGGGGACGTAAAGGATGATTTGCATCAGCAATCTCTCGAAACGGTTCGGCGACCGGCACGTGCTCCGCGACATCACATTGTCCATCAACGCGGGTGAAACGGTCGCCCTGTTGGGACCGTCGGGCGGCGGCAAGTCGACCTTGCTGCGCTGTCTCAACGGCTTAAATACGTTCGACCGCGGCGAAATCCGCATCGGCGACCATCTGCTGAGTCCTGCCAACCATCGCGCCGACCTGAAAGCGATTCGGCGCTTCTTCGGTATGGTATTTCAGGATTTCCAACTATTCCCACACCTGAGCGTGCTCGGCAACGTTATGGAAGCGCCGCGGCGCGTGCTCGGTTGGCCGCGCGATCGGGCCGAAGCACGAGCCAAGGCGCTGCTCGACCGCGTTGGAATGAGCGGCCATCTGGCGGCGTATCCGGGCCAACTTTCCGGAGGGCAAAAACAACGGGTAGCCATCGCCCGGGCCTTGGCCATGGAGCCGCGCGGCCTGCTGTGCGACGAAATCACCAGCGCCTTGGATCCGGAAATGAAGTACGAGGTGCTGCGCGTCTTGGAGGACCTCAAGCGCGACGGCCTGACCTTGGTGCTGGTCACCCACGAAATCGGCTTCGCTCGCCGGGCTGCCGATCGCGTCGTCGTTTTATGCGACGGCGCCATCGTGGAGGATGGACCGCCGGCCGAGGTCCTCGATCGTCCGCGCAGCGAGCGGATGCGGGCGTTTTTGCAACGAGTCTTGGTGTAAACCGACAGCGACCCGGCACGCGGCGGGGCGGACCGCGGTACAATAACTTTTCGTCGCAGGGTGCAACGACGCTCCAGGGAACCAGCGCATGCTTCAGGTCCTGATTATGGCCGGCGGCGGCGGGACGCGCTTCTGGCCTCGCAGTCGCCAGAAAAAGCCAAAGCAGTTTCTCCGCCTGACCGGCGACCAATCGCTTCTGCAACAGACCTACGAGCGGATCGAGCCGTTGGCTCCGCCGGAGGCGTGCTGGATCATCACGGCTGTCGGCCACGTCGAGGAAACGCTGCGCCAGGTGCCGGCCCTGCCGCGGGACCATGTGATCGGCGAGCCGTGCGGCCGCGATACCGCCGCCTGTATTGGTCTCGGCGCCTCCCTGGTTGCCGCCGCCGACCCCCAGGCGACTCTGCTCGTCGTGCCGGCCGATCACGCCATTGAGCCGGCCCAAGAATTCCGCCGCGCCGCTCAGGTCGCCGCACACTTGGCTGAGGAAGTTCCCGAAGCGCTGGTCACGTTTGGCATCCGGCCGACGTTTGCCGCCACCGGCTACGGCTACCTCCAGCGCGGCGCTCCCCTGACGGTGCGCCAAGGATTGCCGGTCTACCGTGTTCAAGCCTTCCGCGAGAAACCCGACGTCGAGTTGGCCGAACAGTTTCTCGCCGCCGGCGGATTCTATTGGAATAGCGGCATGTTTGTGTGGAGAGCGGCAACGATCCTCGAAGCCCTCCGGCAACACCAGCCGACCTTGCACGCCGCCATTGACCGCATCGCCGCCGCTTGGCCGACACCGCGGCGCGCCGACGTCTTCGCCGCCGAATATCAGGCCCTCCCCAAGATCAGCATCGACTATGCGGTCATGGAAAAGGCCAAGGACGTTCTGGTCGTTGAGGCCCCGTTTCGCTGGGACGACGTCGGCAGCTGGCTCGCGCTCGAACGCCACCATCCGCAGGACGCCGACGGCAACACCATCCACGCCCGCCATGGCGGTCTCGCCACCAAAGGGTGCGTCATCGTCGGCGACCCCGATATCTTAATTGCTACTTTGGGTGTCGATAATCTCCTCATTGTCCAGGACGGCGACGCCATCTTGGTTGCCGACCGCCGTGAGGAGGGCAATATCAAGAACCTGGTAGAAGTGCTCAAGAAACGCGGTCTGGACGAATACTTGTAAGCCGCATCAAGCTGACGAGTTACCGTAGGGAGGCGACTCCGTCGCCGGGTGTTGCGGCAAAAAGCGGCCCGCCACGGAGCGGCGGGCCGGCTATGTGGAGCAGCATGCTACGATACGGTTGGCGACGGACTATTTCTTTCCGCCTGGCGGCACCGGATTGTCATTGGACGACTCGACAATCGCGGTCTGGTCTTGCATGAGTTCGACAGCCGTCACCATGCCGCCGACGTCGATCTCCAAAGTCCCTTCTAGCTTCATACGCATTTCCGACTTAGCAAACCGGCCGTTGGACTTGTCGAAATAAGCGGCGCCGATGCCTTCCTTGCTCTTGAGGTTAGCGCTCTTAATCACAAAGGGCAGCCCCTTGTTGTCAGTCGGTGCCGTGTAGGTCAAAGAGGCTTCAACCTTGACCTTGTCGCCGGCTTTGTCTTGCCCTTCGTAGGTGTATTTGTAGGAGGTGTCGTATTTACCGATCGGACCGAGATCGAGTTGGCTTTTTTTGGTCCATTCTTCGCCCTTTTTCTTCGGGCCGGGCGGTAAGGCGCCCCAAGTCGGTTCGGACATTTGTTTGATTGCGTCCTTGCTCAGGATCTTGTTGAGCAACGGGGCCATTTGCGGGTTGGTATCGCCGAGCTTTTTCACCATATCTTCGTGGCCCGCGACATCAACCACTTCCATCGTCTTGGGATCAACCGTGAGCGTAAGCTCTGCTTCTTGCAGTTTCTTGAAGAAGTCGGTCATGGGATTGGCGGGGACGTTAGCATCGGTGGAATTGTAGGTGATATTGACTCCGCCGATGTCGATGTTCATCACGATGCCGACGATTTTCTGTTTGACCACCAGCTTGCCGTCCTTGGTCGGTTCCTGCCCGGTGAACTTGAGGTAGAAGGTTTGTTCCTGTTTTTGTTTCACTTCTTGGCCCATCACCTTCATCGTCTGTTCCGTCTTGGTGGTGAGCTTTTGGTACCATTCTTTGCCTTTATCGAATGCCTTCCACTCGGGCTTGAATTCGTCCTGGGCCTGGGCCGCAGCGTTACTGAGCAGGGCCACACTCAGCGCGCCGACCACCGCCACCAACCAACGACGACATTGCATCTTGATTCCTCCCGGCATCACGCCAGCCCAATGATGGTTCGATTTCCAGGTTTGTAATTCCCTTTTTTTATGGCAGCCGCGGCAACCAGCAAGGGGTTTGCTCCCGAATCCCAGCCGTGGGGCGTCGGACGCCCCTTGGGACCGTGGCCGAAGACTCATAGTATTACGACGAACTCCGATCGACGGTTCAATCCCGAGGTGCCACATGAATCTGCTCACGACCTTGCGCGGCTCGCTGATGGAAGGTTTTTTGCCCGCCGGCTGGGACTTGGAAAAAATCGACCAACTGGCTCAACGGAGCGGTTCCGCCGTAGTAGAGCGTCGACCGTGGTGGCATGCCAATTTCGAGCCAGTGGCCTGCGCTTCGTTGACGGATTTCGACACCTACATGGGCCACGAGATCGCCCGCGAAATCCAACAAACCGCCCAAGCCAAACGACCGCTGATCCTGATTCTGCCGGTGGGCCCGATGGGCATGTATCGCTGGGCGGTTTATTTCTTGAAGGAATGGGGCGTTTCCTGCGGCCACGTCCATGGCTTCAACATGGACGAATGGTCCGACGCCGAGGGCAACACGCTGCCGCCGGAGAATTCTGGAGCATTTCAATATGCGATGGAGCACGCGTTCTACGGACCCTTGGGCTCTTTGACGGTTCCCGCCCGGCAGCGTCACTTCGCCGTCAAATCGGAGCTGCCCACCTACGCGGCCCAAATGGCTGACCTGAAAAAGCAAGGCGCCAAACTGGTGACGGTGTTCGGCATCGGCCGCGTCTGCCACATCGCCTTCTGGGAACCGCATTTCGCCGCCGAATTCGCCACCGAAGCTCAATGGAAGCAGCAGACGCACCGGCTTGGGGCGCGCTTGCACCCGTTGACGATCGAACAAAACGCCCTGACCAGTTTCAAGAGTCGGACGACGCTGGTGCCGGCGTTTGCCAACACCATCGGCCCGGCGTTGTTTCTGGCGGCGGACAAAATCATTGGCGGCGCCGACGGTTCGTTTGCCCGCGGCATGCAGTGGCAGGGACTTTCCTTGCGCATGACCTTGCAACACGAACCGACGACCTGGATCCCCAGCACGTATATGCCGACCCTGGCGGGCCGACTGTTCTATCTCAGCGAACTGGCGCAACCGTTGATCGCCGAGTGCAACTGAGGCGCAGGCATCCGATGGATCGTGTCGCGGGGCGGGCTTGGCCCTAGACAACGGCCGGTGCGATGCGCCCTTCCATCGGGCTGGAAGCCTGGGCGTAGAGACGTTTCGGAATGCGTCCCGCCAGATACGAGAGCCGGCCGGCTGCGCAGGCATGTCGCATGGCGTGGGCCATGCGCAAGGGATCTTGGGCCTGGGCGATGGCCGTATTCAGCAGCACGCCGTCGCAGCCCAGTTCCATGGCGGCACTGACGTCGCTGGCGGCACCGACGCCGGCATCGACAATGACCGGATACTCAGGATCGCCATCCTTCAAATATTCGAGGATGATGCGAATGTTGTTGGGGTTCAGAACCCCCTGGCCGCTGCCGATCGGACTTCCCGCTGGCATGACACTGGCCGCTCCCGCTTGTTTCAAGCGCCGCGCCAAGATCGGATCGTCGGTCGTATACACCAAGACCACAAACCCTTCCTTGACGAGTTGCTCGGTGGCTTTGAGAGTGTCGATCGGGTCCGGCAAGAGCGTCTTGGGGTCGCCGAGGCATTCGAGTTTCACCCAAGCCGCACCAGGGTTGCCGAGGTTGCCGAGTAGCTCGCGGGCCAGCCGAGCATGGCGGATTGCGTCTTCCGCGCTGAAGCAGCCGGCCGTATTGGGAAGAATCGTCAGCTTTTTGAGATCGAGAAAATCCAGGAGACTACGCCCCTGTCGGTCCACGAGGCGTTCGCGGCGCACGGCCACGGTGGTGACTTCACAGCCGCTGGCCTCCAAGCAGGCCCGCATCAAGTCGTAGCTGGCGTACTTGCCGGTCCCGGTGATGAGGCGACTGGTGAAGCGAAACGGTCCGATGACCAGCGGTCGGTCGGCCGCGGCGTCCTCCGCCGAGGCAGCCGCTCCGGCCGACGCGGGTGGATTGGAACCGCCGCCGACCAAGGTGACGATTTCGACGGCGTCGCCGTCGCGCAACCATTGTTCCGCGAGGCGATGGCTGGGAACCACTTCTCGATTCACCTCGACGGCGATGCGCCGGGGGTGCAAGCCAAGGGAAGCTACTAAGTCGGCGACCGTTTTGGTTTCCGCCAGCCTCCGCTGCTCGCCGTTGACGGTGATGTCGATCATGGTGGTCGCTCGGCCGGGCGGATGACAGAACCCCGGGGGCCTTCCATTCTTTCCCACCGCCTCTGTGAGCCGGCCGCGCAGCACTGCCGAAGAGAGGACTCGAACCTCCACTCCCTTTGCGGGAACCAGCTCCTGAAGCTGGCGCGTCTGCCAATTCCGCCACTTCGGCGTGAAGGGACTTTTGCCGCCGGGCGTGTTCCGCTAACTTCGGTCCGGGAAGCACGTCCCGATCATCGAACACATCCCGGATCATCTTATGAGCGCGGCGCCGCAGCCGTCAAGCGCACCGAGGGCTGGCGCTCATTCTTGTGCCAGCAAGGCAATCGCTTCGCGCAAGCCGCGATGGCTCTCGAAAAACTTTTGGGCCAGACTGTCGACGAGTGTCAGGAACTTCAGCAAGTCGTTGATCCGTTGCGAGCGTTCGCGAGCCGGGTCGTCGTCGGCCCGACCGCCGAGAACCTCCGGCGACAGCGCCTCCTTGCACCGCCGCAAGGTGTTGATGATCGGGTCCAGCTCTCGACGTTTCCGTTGCGCGGCCACCAGCGTGAACATCTCCCAGACATCGTGCAGCGATTCGTAGTATTCCTTGCGGTCCCGTTTTTTATGCACCCGACGGACCAGCCCCCATTCCACCAGCTTGCTGAGATTCATGCTGACGTTGCCGCGGGAGATGGCCAACCGCTCCATGATGTCGTCCATGGACAAGGCCGCGCCCGTGATGTACAGCAGACCATGTATCCGAGCCATCGTGGGACTAATGCCCCACAGCGTGGCCATGTTGTTCCAAAGCTCGACAAACTGGTCCTCCACCTGAAGAATCTGCTGGTCGAGCACTGCGCGGCGAGTTTTCATAGTTTTTGCACCTTTCGATCGCTATTGAAAATTGTAAACAGCCTAAGAAGCGGAAGCAATTCCCGTGGGTGGCACGCGGGTCCACCGCCTCGCGGGTTCGCGGAGCGTAGGCGATGATCGTGAAAATCTGCGGCGTCACGAGTGTGGCCGATGCCCTGGCCGCGGCCGAGTCGGGCGCCGATCTCATAGGCTTGAATTTCTTCGAGCGTTCGCCGCGCTGCGTCGCTGCGGCGACGGCGGCGGCAATTGTCGCTGCCCTGCCCGCTTCCGTCCGCGCCGTCGGCGTGTCCGTGCAGGAGGACTGGGATATCATCGCCCAGCGGGCGCGACGGCTGAAGCTGGCCTTGGTGCAGGTCCATGGCGATCAACTGGAGCCGTGTCCGTATCCCGACCTAGCCTGGATCCCGGCCTTCGCAATTCGCGACGCCGCCAGCCTGCGGGCGGTTGAAGCGTTTCTGGAACGTTGTCCAGCCGATCGCTTGCCGACCGCCATCCTGGTCGATGCCTACGTGGCCGGAGCCTACGGGGGCACCGGACGCCCGGCGCCTTGGCCGCTGTTGGCAGATTGGCGGCCGAGCGTGCCGGTGCTGTTGGCCGGCGGTTTGAACGCCGACAACGTCGCCGCGGCTGTCGCGATGGTGCGGCCGTGGGGGGTCGATGTGGCCAGCGGCGTCGAGGTTCGGCCGGGCGTCAAAGCCTTGGATAAAATGCAGCGCTTCGTCGCCGCGGCCCGCGCCGCAGCCTGCCGTTGTTGACGGTCTCTTCCGCCTCCCGCTACAATGGGAATCCATGACGGATGACGGTCGCGACAAACCAAGCGGACGGCGGCCGCAGCGCTTCGGCCGCTATGAAATCGTCGCTCACATCGCCAGCGGCGGCATGGGGGCCGTTTACAAGGCCCGCGATCCCCAGGACGACCGCATCGTGGCCCTGAAAGTGATGGCCCCGGAACTGGCGGCCAAGCGCAACATGCTGACGCGCTTCCGCCGCGAGGCCATGAGCGCCGCCCGCCTGCGCCACGAAAACATCGTCACGCTCCACGAGTTCGGCGAAGCCAACGGCACCTTTTATCTGGCTCTCGAATTTGTCGCCGGCCAAGACTTGCACGATTACATCGCCCGCGCCGCAGGCGGGCGTCTCGCGCCCGAGGAAGCCCGCCGCCTCGCCTTGCAAGCCGCCCAAGCCCTCGACCACATTCACCAGGCCGGCGTCGTCCATCGGGATGTCAAGCCGTCGAATTTCCTGGTCGTCGAACGTCCCGAAGGACCGTTGCTCAAGTTGACCGACTTGGGCTTGGCCCGCCATGAGGACGACGACGAACATCGTGTGACCAAAATCGGCACCACGCTCGGCACCGTCGATTACATGGCGCCGGAACAGGCGCGCGACAGCACGGTCGCCGACATCCGCAGCGATTTGTACAGCCTGGGATGCACCTTGTATCACATGTTGATCGGTCGGCCGCCCTTTCCCAAGGGCACTCTCGCCGAGAAAATCGTCCAACACATGGAAGCCGAGCCGCCGGACGTGTGCAAACTCAATGAACAAATACCGCCGGGCCTCGGCGCGATTGTCAAGAAACTCCTCGCGAAGAAACCTGCCGACCGCTATCAAACACCGGCCGAGCTGATCCGCGACCTGGCGAACCTCGACCGGGTGGCCGCCAAGGCAGCGGCGTTCGAGAAAAAAACGGTGAAAGCGACGGATCGGCCCGCCGACACGCTGCGTCGGCCGGGCGAAGCAACCCGCAGCGAATCGAAAAAGCTCGAGGCCGACAAGGCGGACACCGCGGCTGCGGCACCGCGTCGCCCCTCCAGTTCCGACACGCCGCCGCGGAAACGGCGCCCACGGGCGTCATCCGCGCCCGTGGTGCCGTGGGTTATCAGCGGCGGTATCTTGGTCGTGGCGATCGTGGTCCTTCTCGCGGCCATTCGGGGACGCCGGCCGGCCGTGCAACCGACGGAATCCGAGCCTGTCGCCACGGTCGTGCCGCCGAAGCCGACCGTGGTCGTCCCGCCGGCCAAGGTCGTGGTCGGTCCGCCGTTGCCGACGTACCGACGTCTGTATGAGCCGGTGTTGCCGCTCGACGTGGTCCAGCTCAAGAAGGAATTCTTCGGTCCTTGGCAGGTTCCTGCCGAAGCGCCGACTGCCGCGAAGCCCATCATCGTCAGTCGGCTCCCTTTGCCCGGCGTGGCGGCGGTGGCGACCTTGGCCGAGGCTGTCGCCCGAGCCAGCGAGCATTCGGCAAGTATTATTGAGATTCGCGATCAGGGACCACATTTCCTGACCAAACTGCCTGCGCTGGCCGATCGTTCGCTCTGGCTGCGTGGAGCAGGGGAGGTCCGCCCTTTGCTGGCCTGGGATGGCGGTGGCGGCAATGAACTGCTGGTGCTTCGCCGCGGTCATTTGGTGTTGGAGGGATTGGACCTGGCCGTCTTTGGTCCGCGCGAAGCGGAAAGCTTGTTCGTCGTGGAGAGCGGCGACCTGACGGTACGGGACTGCACCTTTTCCATCACGGCCGGTGCCAAGCACGGTACCGTGATAGCCGCGGTTCGCGGCCCACGCCACAGCGACGGCGACGCCCGGATCCAGTTTCGCGATTGTTTCGCGCGCGGTTCCGAGTTGACGCTGGTAAGCACCGCCGCCACTCCGGCCGATGTCTTGCTCGACGGCGTGCTGGCGGTCGGCGCGGGGCGGCCCCTCGTGACTCATTTCGATCGCGACAACCAGCACGTCGCGCTGCGCGTGGTTCGCTCGACTCTGGTCAGCGACGGGCCGATTTATCAGTGGCACACTGCGACGGCGACGGCACCGCGCCTCAAGCTCCTGTTGTGGGATGCCCTGTTGGCCCGTCATGAGATCGGCCGCCACGATGCACCGATGATTCAATTGCCCCCGACGGCGCGGCTGGACTTGATGAGCGTCAAGGTTGTGAATTCGCTGTACACCGGCTGGCGCCATCTGCTCGCGGCCGGGTCTTTGGTTCATGATTCCCTCGACGCTTGGTGTCGGCAATGGGGCCATCGCGAGGGCGACGGCTTGCTCAGCGATTTGTGGCCCCCGCGACCGCTGGGAACGCTGGCCGAGGTTTCTGCCGCCAGCTTCCGGACCGAGGCCACGCCCGCGGCATTTGCCGCCACGGGTGCTGCGGGAACGCTCGGTTGCGACCTGGGCCGCTTGCCGCCGGCGCCATTCGCCTGGAAACAGCGAACCATCGAGCCGTTTCTCGTTGACCATGCCCGCCTGCCCGACGGTGACGCGCCGGAGCTGCCAAGCGATATCGATGGCTTGTACCACGGCGAGAGGATCGTCCTCGGCAAGATCGACCTCGGCCAGCATATTCAAGCCCGGCTGCAAACGCAACGGCCCGCCCCGCGCTTGGTCTTCCACGTCGTCGGCAAGGGGACGCACGCCACTAGCCCGATGCGATTTCGTGGCATTCAGGAGGTCGAATTTTACTTTGAACCGCCCGTCGCCGCCGGCAAGGAGAAAGCCGAGCCATTGACGTTGGAACTAAAGCCCGGTTATCCAGCGGCGGCGCTGATCGAAGTGGAGGGTGGCGGCCTCGGTATCCGCAACGGCCGGTTACGTCTCGAAAATAGCCGCTTTGCCAACCTGCCGCCTCATTTGGTGCGCGTCCGCGGCGGCAACTTGTGGCTCGATCGCTGCACGCTGATCGGACCGTTGAGCAAGGCCCCCGACTCGTTTCAAAGTTTAATCGCCTGGGAGGGGGCCGGTGTTCTCGCCCACGCCCCGGCGGAATTGGCGCTTCGCGATTGCCTGCTCCAATGCGGCCGGACGCTGCTCGACGTCAAGGGCGTCGGCAGCCGCTGCCATTGCCGCGGCTCGCTCCTGTATTCCCTCGCCGACGTCGTCGCACTCGAGTTGGGCGAACTGGAAACCACGGCGCCGGACGTTGCTTGCCTTTTCGAAAATAACACCGTCGCCTTTCTGGGGGCTTTCCTTCGCGTGCGCTGTCAATCGGGGCCGAGCGACTGCCGCCCGGTCGTCGTTCAGGCCGCCGGCAACTATTTTCTCGACCCCAGCGGCAA
>JANWVS010000140.1 GCA_025056835.1 Gemmataceae bacterium
CATCGCGCAGGCCGCAGCCATTTGCTCCAGGAGACGGGGGTCATGCACACCTTGGTGATCGAGGACGACGCCATTATCGGCAAAAACGTGCAAAAGGGGCTGACCGAGGCTGGCCACAATGTCGTTTGGGTTCGCGACGGCCGACACGGGCTGGAGCAGGCTGTGTCTCAGAAGTACGAAGTCATCATCCTTGACCTCATGTTGCCGCAGCTCGACGGTCTCAGCGTTCTGGGAAAGCTTCGCCAGCAAGGGATCAAGACCCCGGTGATTGTGTTGACGGCCCTTGGTTCGGTCAACGACAAAGTGACTGGCTTCAAACTGGGCGCCGACGACTATTTGGCCAAGCCGTTTGAGATGGCCGAGTTGCTGGCCCGGCTCGATGCCGTCTGCCGCCGGGCCACGCTGAAGCCGGCGGCGTCGTTGCAAACAGGCGACCTGACGCTCGACTTGACGACGCGGCGGGTCAAGTGTGGCGGGGTCGATATCGAGCTGACCCCCACCGAATTCAGCATCCTCGAGCTGCTCATGAGGCATGCCGGACAGGTCGTGACCCGCAAAATGCTGTGCGAACATTTGTGGACTTCGGACTGGGAGGGCACGACCAACGTCATCGAGGTCCACATCAATCGTCTGCGTACTAAACTTCTCAAAGGAACCAAGGAGCCGCTCATTACGACCATCCGAGGACGGGGCTATGCCCTCCGCGCGCTTTGAACGCATCACTGCGACGATTCGGTTTCGTCTGATGCTTTTCATGATCGCCGTGGTCGTGGTCTTGGTGATTGCGGCCATGGTCGGTGTTCGCCAGATTTATCGCACGAGTCTGTTGCGCGAATTCGATCAAGGTCTGAAGGCCGACATCAAACGAGTCGGAAAAGAAATCCACAAGAACTTTCCACACTGGAAACGCTTGGAGGAATCGCTCCAGGACATCGCCTTGGCTCACTCGTTGGTCAAATGGTTTGCTGAAGTGTACGACGAGCACGGCAATCGGATTGCCACGGGGGGGTATCGTCCGACGGACTTGCCGCCGCTGTCGGGGCCGGCCGACGGCAAACCGCGCGACGAATTGCCGTATCGCTTGGTCGTCGCGACCTTCGAGGAACCAGGACTTGCCACCTACACCATGCGGATCGGCGCCCACCGGCGGTCGTATGAAGAAACCGTCGGTTTATTGGACGAAACGATGTTCGTGCGCAGTTTGGTGATCGTGTTGTTGGCTCCGGTGGGCGGCTACCTAATCGCCCTGCGAGCGACGCGGCCGATTGCTCACATTATCGCCACCGCCGCCCGTTTGCAACCCAGCCGATTGGACGAGCGGCTGCCGATTCGCGGTACCGGCGATGAGCTGGATCGTCTGTCGCAGACGATCAACGGCCTGCTCGACCGCATCGCCGTTTACATCAATCGCAGCCGCGAATTTGTCGCCCACGCCGCCCACGAGTTGCGCTCGCCGTTGGCGGCGCTGCGAGGTTCGGTGGAATTGGCGTTGAACCACCAACGCTCGCCGGAAGAATACGCCAGCTTGCTCAGCGACATTATTGTCGAGTGTCAGTATCTTTCGAATCTGGTCAATCGCTTGCTCATTCTGGCCGAAGGGGATGCCGGCTTGCCGAGCGTCCGGGGGCAGACGACGCGGCTGGACCGCATCATTCGCGAATCGCTCGACATGTTTGAGGCGGTTGCCGAGATGCAGGGCATCGCGCTTCAGGCGTCGCCGCTGCCGGCGGCCATGGTTCCCGGCGACGAATTCTACCTCCGGCAGGTCGTGCGAAACCTGGTCGACAACGCCGTGAAGTTCAGTCCACCCGGCTCAACGGTGCGCGTCGACTTGCGCATCGACGGCCAACGCCGCCACGCCGTGTTCTCGATCGCCGATCAAGGGCCTGGGATACCGGAGGCCGACATACCGCATGTTTTTGAACGGTTCTACCGCGGCAACAAAGCACGGTCCCACGAACCGAACCGTCGCAGCAGCGGATTGGGGCTGAGTATCTGCCATACCATCGTGGAAGCCTTGGGCGGCACAATTGCTTTCGATAGTGAACTCGGCCGCGGCACGACGTTCACGGTATCCCTGCCGCTGGCGGACGCGGACCAGGCAGCCATCAGCGATGCTCGGACCGATCTCGCTGCCGTTCCGACCCCGGCGGTCGGCTGACAAGATCCAAGTCTTCTCGGGAACCTGCTTGCGCTGGTCTGTGCACCGCCTGGCCGGCCCATCGTAAGAAATTTTGCAGGCATGACCCGCGATTTTAAGCTAAATTTGCGCGCCGAAGGTCTGTCTCGCGAAAAGGAACGGCACCATGAAAGCGTTTCTCATTTGCAGCATCCTAGGCGGGTTGGGCTTTGTCGCCATGGGACTGCACCAAGGTTTGTTTGGTTCCTCGCGCACGCTCAGCAAACTGTTCGGAACCCACGAGGAGGTCAAGGCCCCCGAACCAGCGCGGGCCAAGTTTCCGCAAGCGCTGGCACCAGCGGCCCACGGCAAGCCGGTCCCCGAGGCCGCGCCTTACGAAATCGCCGATCGCCCGCACAAGTTGGTGTTTCTCAAGACGAACGGTCGCGAACATCCTTGGCAAGAAGAGCACGCCAACCACAACGGCGATTGGTGCACCACCAAAGTTGAAGAAGTGGAGTTGATCGTCGTCGTCGGCCCATCGCGAGAGTTGTTGGTCGAGCAAAAGGTGTATCACAATGCGCCGCCGGTCGACCGCTATCAATACGATCTTGAAGCCTGGTTGGTCGAAGCAAAAACGGGTGCCGTACTCGCTCGACGCAAATTCCAGAATCGACCGCGCCTCGCACGGAGTCGCGAAGATTTTGCCACAACCAGGATCGGTGCTCCGGTCTCCTATCACACGGTGTTTCGGTGGGCGGCAGAAATTGCCCGGCACGGCGCTCCCAATCCACCGCCGCTGGAACCAATCGTCACGATCGTCGATTGACGCGCGGCGCAGAGATGCCGGTCTACGCGACGATCATTGCTACCCGACACATTCGGTGTCGCGGGAAAGACGTGCAAAAGACGCCGGAAGGCGTCGTCGCCGCGCCGCGATCGTGTTAACGCTTGGCCCGTGCGCGCCGCAGGGCGGGGGGCAGTGGTTGCAGCGACGGTTTGAGCTGCCGGCCAGGTCCTACACCACCAACACGGCCCCGCGGGCCCCCAGTACCAGATCGACGGCGTGATGATGGGCCAGCGCCTGATGCTCGCGCGGCGCTCCGGTCACGATCAGGCGCCGCCGGGGATTGGCCTCGGTTAGCACCGTCTCGGCCACGCGACCCACGCGAAATTCCACGCGGAGGGCGAACCCGTCCGCCTCGCCGCGGCGTTGCAAGGCTGCGATCAGCCCCCCAAATTGTTGGGCCATGGCGCGATCGAGCGCAGCCGGCGCTAACGCCTCGGAAGAAATCGTTTCGGCTACCAGCAGACGCACCTCCTCCAGGGCATCACGGTCCGCCACGGCGAGCAGAGTCAAGCGGCCGCCGCGGGCCGTCAGCCGACAGGCCCAGGAAAGCGCCCGCACCGCGTACTGGTCCTCGTGCGTGGCGGCGACCACGAGGTCGGCCAACGCAGCGTCCACCTCAACGGCTTCGACCGGTTCGCGCACGCACAACACCGGACAATGCGCTTCCTGCAACAGCATGTCGACCACGAAACCGAGACTTTCGTCGCGTAGTTCACTGATGTCGCGGCCGAATGGGACCGGAACGGCAATCAAGCCAACCTGGTGTTCGACGGCTGCCTGCAAAATCTCAGCGGCCGTCGTTGCCCCGCGATGTTCGTGAACGCGGGCACCGAACCGGCCCGCCAGCGCCGCGGCGTAAGTCTGTGCCGTCGTGTCCTGATTAGAGCCATCCAATGCGACGAGCACCGCCTTGCAACTGGGGTCGACCAGCGCGGTTGGTCGCGCGTGCAGGGCGGCGCGAAACATGGCAACGTCTTCGGCCATGCGATCCGCTTCTTCGAATTCCATGTCAACCTCGAATGCCTCGCTCGTCGGCAAACGCCTTAAGAACGTGCGGGGAACCAACCTAGGCGAGCAAAAACGTACAGATACAGCAGGACCAATCCCGATTGCAGGACGGTGATCAGGCCGCCGATCTTCAGGAATTCGCCCCAGCCAACCTTGATGCCGCGCTCTTTCTCCAGAGCGTGCAAGGCAACCACGGAACTGATGCTGCCGACGGGCGTGGAATTGCCGCCCAGATTCGCCGTAATGACGAGCGTCCACCACAACGGCTCGGCAGGCATCCCTTGGCTCTGCATGGAGCGAACAATCGGGATGAGCGTTGCCGCCACCGGGATGTTGTCAACCACGCCCGACAGAGCCAGGACAAAGACCGCCACGTACATCATCGTCACGATCGGGTCGCCCTGCGCCAGCTCGATCATTTTCCGCGCTTGCCAATCAAGCAAACCGCTCTCCTGCACCGAGCCGATAACGACGAACAGGCCGATGAAGAAGAGGACCACGGACCAGTTGACCTTGCGAATGGCCTCCTCCGGATAGATCCCGGAGAAAAGCAGCGCCGCCGTGCCGCCGCAAAAGGCGATGAAATCAATGTGAACCCGCAGCTTTTGGGCCAAGGCAAAGCCGATGATCGTGCCGGCGAGGATGATCGCACAGCGGTAAAACAGGCCCCGGTCCTTGACGAGCGCCCACTCGTCGAAGGAGGCGACCTTGGCGGCGCGCTCCTGTGGGCTGCCGCCGGCCGCGAGTTCGGCGCGGTAAAACCAACGCAAGCACACGAAAGCCAAGCCCGCCGACACCAGTGCCATCGGCGTCGAAACGCGGAAGAAATCCATGTAGGCCAGGTTGCCCGCTGTGCCCAGCATGAGCGTACACACTCCGGAGGCGAACGTCATCAACGCGCCGGAGTTGGCGCAGATCGCCACGGTTAAGACATAGGGCTTGGGATCTAGGTCGAGTTCCTTGGTCACGACGAGCACGAGCGAGACCATGATCAGCGTTCCCGGCGTGATTGTGAGAAACGTCACAAAGAACACCGTCGCCGCTGCAATCGCCAGGTGCAAGCCCAGCGGATTGCCGTGCGTCGCCTTGACCAGCTTAACCGCGAGGAAATGGAAAAGCCCCGAGCGACCGGCTATGTCCACGAGCACCGACGTGCCGAACAGCACGCCGATCACGCCGACATCGTGACCGATGATGTCATGGACCGCGCGGTCGTAGGCGCTATGGGTCGGTTCGTCCTTGAAGACGCCGAAAAGCAGGGCGGCCGTCACCGCGGCGATTGCTCCCAACATGGCTGCCAGACTCTTGTGCAGCCATTCAAAAGCGATGACGACGTACGTGGCTGTCATGATCGTCCCGAGTACGATCATCGGCAGCACGGGTTTGCCGGCAACGGCGGGCTGCTCCGCAGCAAACAGCAAGACGGGTAGCATGCAATCTCCTTCGTCCCTGCGGAGGATCGGGCAGCGGACGGCACGGCAGGATGGCGCGTTATTGTAATTCCGCATCGGGGGGCGGGCAATCGGCGCGTCGCTAGAATGTCCCAAGCGGCGTCCGCGTTGCGTCGCTCACAGTGGGTTTGGGACGGAGCCGGTGCATGGCCGCCGCGTATCGCAGCTTGTTGGAACAGATTCGGCTGTCGTTTCCCCAACCGGTGTCGAATCCGGTTCACGATTCGTATTTTGTGCATTCGATTCTTCGTGCGCTTGATGCCGTCGACAGTCTGAAATCGGACTTGCCATTGCTGGGGAAGGTGACACCCAACGATTACGCCGCCGCCGCCCAAGCGCGTTTGCCGGAGCACCTCGCCCCCCTTGAGCACGTGACCAAAGAGCTGGTGGCGTATCTCGAAGGGAGTACGGTCTATGGTCATCCGCGGATGCAGGAGAACGTAATTACCCAGCCTTCGATTGCCAGCCTTATTGGCGTGCTGCTGGCGGCCTTGTACAACCCCAACCTCGCCTGGGATGAGAGCAGCCGCCGCCTCGCTTTGGCCGAGGTCGAAGTCGCCGCCACGGCCGCCCACCTCATTGGCTACGACCCCGACCGCGCCGGCGGCATCTTTACCTTCGGCGGTACCGGCACGAACCTTTATGGCGCCAAGATCGGCCTCGAAAAAGCCAGTCCGGACACGATGCGCCGCGGCGTTTACGAGCCGGCTGTGATCATCGCCTCCGACACCGCCCACTACTGCCGTTACACGCTCGCGGCTTGGTTGGGACTGGGCACCGACGCACTCATCACCGTGCCGAGTTTGCCCAACAACGAAATGGACGTCGTTCGCAT
>JANWVS010000141.1 GCA_025056835.1 Gemmataceae bacterium
GCCACGAACCCAGCGGAGTATTGGGCCGAAGGCTGCCAAGCCTACTTCGATTGTATGCGCCCCCAGTTCGGGGCCAACACACGCGAAAAGCTCCAAAAATACGATCCCGGCCTGTTCGCCCTGGTCGACGAGGTGTATCGGCAGTCGCCATTTCGGTACGTACGCTACGACGTGCGGAAGCGGCAACGCCGCGAGTAAGCCGAGTCGCCGTCGGCCGGCTCGACGAGGGTGGTGTCGTAATTCGGACCCTCACATCAATTCCAACGGATGCCGGCGATTTTTCAATGGTAAGTCCACGGCCGCGCGCAGGCGGTGCGACTCATAGACGGCCATGATCATTTCCAAAGCTCCGCGGGCGTCGTAGACGCTACCCCTGGGCTGGCGGTCTTTTTCGATCGCCTCGATCAAGTCTTGAACGATCCAAACATTGCCTTGGCCGAGGCCGCCGTCCTTGAGCGGCTCCGGTTTGCCCAAGCCGGCGCTGGTGATTTCTTGCCACGCGGCGCGGCTGCGGCCGGCAAACCAACCGGGGTCGGCCAGAAAATACGCTGCGGGCAGGCTGCCGGTCGCTACCTGAATGACGCCGCGGCTGCCGTAGACTGTCAGATGAAAGCGGTCCGGTTCGCCGGGCCGGCGCGTCGCTTTCTGGGAAGCGAAATAACCGACCATGCCCTTGTCGAATCCGTACTGGGCCGTGATGTGATCGCCGGCAACCAGACCCATGGCTTCGCCGCCTTGGCGGATGTCGGCCTTGACGGCGGGTGCCGCTCGATCCTTGCCGAGTACCCCCACGCGAGCGTAACACCAGCGGGCGTCGCCGGCCAGAAAACGCATCAGGTCGAAAATGTGGGTCCCCAAGACCATCAAATCTTGACCGCCGACGCGGGAATCTTCTTTGCCCCGGCCGCGCATTTCGAGGACTTCGCCGATCTGCCCGGCGGCGATCAGTTCCTTGACGCGCGCCAGCCGCGGGCTGTAGCGGGTCTGGTGGGCGATGGCCAGCTTGACGTGATGTTTTTCACACGCCGCCACCATTTCATCGGCCTCGACGAGGTTACGGCACATCGGCTTTTCCAAAAAGACGTGCGCTCCCGCTTCGGCGCAGGCCAACACCATGTCGCGATGCTGGTCAAGCCAGCGCGGGGCCACGCTGACGATCTCCGGCCGCTCTTTTTTGAGCATCTCGCGATAGTCGGCGTAAGCGTTCTTGGCGCCCAAGCGTTTTTGCGCCGCCGCGACGCCGTTGGCATCGTCAGAGGCGACCGCGACGAACATGACGTTGGAAATCTGCCGCCAGACGACGTCGAGACCGTGGCCATAATCGCCCCGCCGCGTCCGACCAATAACAGCTACGCGATACGTCCTTGGCATGGTGGTGGGTCTCCGATCGGAGCTTCAGTCGGTCGAGTCAGCATATGTGTTGGCCGGCACCTCGGCGGCAAGCAGGGCTGGTCGATTGTGCCCGTAAGTCGTTCTACATCGGTCGTACACCAATCCGGCTCGTTCGAAACGTCAGGACTTTAATCTCCCACTCGAACGGTCTGGTGGGCGGTAAGGCACGGGAAGAAATTCCGCCTGGATTTCTGTACAAAGATCTAATATACTTGAGTACATATGGAAAAGTGTCGATGATGTACGCATCGGCACCACAACCCAAACGCAATCGGAGGGCCAGAAAAATGCCGGACTTCAGCCAAGTGACTGAGCGGCAGCGGCAGATTTATGAGTTCATCCGCGACAAGATCGAAAGCCGCGGCTATGGGCCAACTGTCCGCGAGATCGGCATGAAATTCGAGATCAAGTCGCCCAATGGCGTCATGTGTCATTTGAAGGCCCTGGAGAAGAAAGGATTAATCAAGCGGGAGGAACACGCGGCGAGGGCGATCCAATTGGTCGACCATCGGCCGCCGGCGGCCGGTCTGCCGTTTTTGGGCCTTGTCGCCGCTGGGGCACCCATTCCGGCGCTGGAACAGGCGGAGCGGATCGTTTTCGACGATCTATTCGGCGGCGAGGACCGGTTTGCCTTGCAAGTGCGCGGCAATTCGATGATCGACAGCCACATCGAAGACGGCGACTACGTCGTCATCAAGAGGCAAGAGACCGCGGAAAACGGTGCGCGCGTGGTCGCCATGATCGACAACGAAGTGACCTTAAAGCGTTTCTACAAAGAAAAGGATCGCATCCGCCTCGAGCCGGCCAATGGCACGATGGAGCCGATCTTTGTGGATTCTTCGCGCGATATTCGTATCCTCGGCGTGCTGCAAGGCGTGCTGCGCAAGTGCTGAACGTACGCTCGGGCGATAAAGCGCGGCGTCAAGGCGGCTCGATCGAGCCGTCTTTCTTTTTTCAGCCAGGGTACAATGAAAGCTGTCGCCCGACTTGCTTGCACCGAAAGGGCCTACGTGCGCATCTGCCACCTGTACGACCGGCCGGAGCCGACGATTTCCTTCGAATTCTTCCCGCCCAAGACGCTCGAGGGCGAGGAGACGTTGTTTCGGGAAACGATACCGGAATTGCTCCGGTTGCGACCGGCGTTTTTTTCCGTGACCTATGGTGCTGGGGGCGGCACACGCGACAACACCCTTCGCATCGTCAGCCGTATTCGCCGCGAGTTCGGCGTCGAGGCGATGTCTCATTTAACGTGCGTCGGCTCCACAGCGGCCATGGTAAGTAAGTATCTTGACGACGCCCACGCCGCGGGCATCGAAAACATCCTCGCCTTGCGCGGCGACCCGCCGCAAGGGCAGAGCGAGTTTCAACCGGTTGCGGGAGGATTCGCCCACGCGATCGACTTGGTGCGCTACATCAAGCAGCGCGGCCAGTTCGGCATCGCAGCGGCCTGTTATCCCGAGGGCCATCTCGAGTGTCCCCATAAACACTGGGACTGGGACCGGGCCGCCGCCAAGGTCGAAGCCGGGGCCGAGGTCCTCATCACCCAACTCTTTTACGATTGGAGCGACTTCCTCGACATGTACGACTATCTCCGCAATCGCCGCGGCCTGACCGTGCCGATCATTCCCGGTGTCTTGCCGTTTCTGGGAACGGCCCAGATCAAACGCTTCACGACCCTCTGCGGCGCCAAACTCGCCCGACCGCTGCTGCGGAAATTGGAAGCCCACGCCGACGATGATGAGGCGGTGCGGCAACTCGGCGTCGAAGTCTGCACCGACATTTGTCGCCGACTGCTCGACCACGGCGTCGCCGGCATTCACTTTTATTGCCTGAACCGGACGACGAGTTGCGCGGAGATCATGAGAAATCTCGGTTTGTCGGCCCCCTGAGAGCCAACCATGAGCTATGTTTGGAGCATGAGACAAGCAACCCAGACCTATCTCGACGACGCCTCTTGTCCGACGGCGTTTGTTGTGTTGCCGTCGATCATCGGCGCCTTGGTGTGGCTGTGCGTGATGTTGAGCCACATGCCGCGTTGAGCCTTGGTCTTTCGCGCACGGCGGCGAGGCCCTAGGCCGAGCGGCGCAGCAGGGCCAGCGGCGTCGCGTGCTCGCGGACATGCTTGAGCAGTCGGTCCCAGGCCTCGGCATTGGGCGTTACTTCATCGTCGATTTGATCCAGTTCTTGTAACAACTCCGTGGCGCTGGTAATGTTGCCGCCGCTGAGACGTTTGATAAGGGCGTGCAGCGCGTCGGGGACCGGCTTGGTCCGGGCACCCTTGCGGACGCCGTTGGGCAAACACCAACTCGCCGCGAGCCGGCCCAACGCCCGGAGATCATCGAGCGGGGTGGCATCGGTCGGCGCTTGCCAAGCGTCGTTGACGCCGCAGATCTTGACCAGGCCGTCGCCCGTGAGCAGCAAGGCCCCGTCATCGATGCGACCATGCACCAGTTCGGCTCGATGGAGCGCTGCCAGGCCCAGCGCCGCCTGGGTCAGCAAGCGGAAGCAAACGCCCGGGGCCGCAGCCAAGGGCGGCCAATCGCTCGCCGGCAGCCCGACGAGCCATTCTTGCAGCACTGCCGGCCGACCCGAGATTTCTAGCACCTCGTAAGTTGCGGCTACCTGCGGAGCTTCCACCATGGCCTTGGTGCATCGGTCGATGAACGCTTGGCGATCTTCGGCCTTTACCTCTTCGACCAGGTGGCGCAACACTGCTTCGCGGCCGTGGCGCGGATCAAACACGCGATACACGACTTCCTGCGCTCCGACGCGGAGCCGATCCACGACGCGAACCGGACCCAGCATCAGCCCCGCGACGTTGCCGGCTTCAATCAAGGCGAGTTGGTACAGCGTGACGACGCCGCTGGACAGCAACACTTGCCGCAACGAACGCCGCTGCCGGCGCGCTTCCATCAGCAAGGCCGTCAGGGTCTCACGGTCGATCAATTGCCCGCGGCGCAAGGTCTCGCCCAAGGTACGATCGCCGGGATCCAGCGGCTCGGTGATCGACAAGATGTTTCGCTCCGTTGGCACAATGACGTCGCCGTCGGCGTCGGCGGAGGACGGGGCCGGGGCGGGCGGTTCGTCGTCGTCCAAGGCGGTGCCCGACGCCGGATCACTTGTCACCTCCGCGGCGGGCATACCAACCAGTTCGCGGAGCTTTTGCCGGTACCACTGGCGCAGATCGACGAGGTGGCGATCCAACGTTTCCCGGTCGGCGGCCACGGCACTGCGTTGCCGGCCAAGCTCGTCCGCTTCTTGGGCCAGGCGCTGGGCCGCGGCGTCCAGCCCCCGTTGGTGCTCCGCGATCTCTTCCCAGCGACGTTCCAGCCGGGTCTCGCCGCGCGCCACCTGACGCTGCATTTCCGTCAGCTTGACTTGCCAGTCGAGCATTTGCTGGCGAAAGGCCATCAGACCGAGGCGGTGCTCCTCTTGGCGGCGGCGGAGGGACTGTTCCTCGGCGGCAAGTTGTTCGACGTCGGCCCGCAGCTTGGTCCGCACGCTTTCCAAGTCCTCCTGGCACTGTCGCACGAAGGCATGGATCTCGGCGACGTGATCGCGGAGCTGTTCGCGGGCGTGGCTAACCCGGTCCAACGCGGTGCCGGCGCGCAGCTCGACGTCGGGCAACAACTCGAGCAGACGCCGGGCTTCTTGGAGGAGCGTCTCCAGTTCCGCCCGAGCTTGGGCTTGCCTGGTTTGTTGCTCTTGCCAAGACCGTTGATTCTCTGCCTGCTGCTGAGCCAGCGCCGCTTGCTGCTCGGCCACGGCTCGACTCATCTCTTGCAGCCGGCTTTCCTGGGCCTCGCAGCGCAGTTCCAGCTCACGGATCTCCGCTCGGCGGCGTTCCAGCTCGGCAGTTTCGCGCTCCAGCGCTTGCCGTTGCGTATCGATGTCGGCCAGGGCCTGTTGCTGGGCTTGGGCCAAGGCGGCTCGCTCGTGTTCGAGGGCGGTCCATTTCGCTTGGTATTGCTGGGCCTGTTCGTTGAGTGCCTGCTGCCGGGCTGCAAGGTCCTCGGCGCGGCGCCGCAGCTGTTCCTGGAGCGCTTCGCGGGCCTGCTCCGCTTGTATCTGGGCCAGGGTCCGTTCCCGGAGCGCTTGGCGTTCCATGTCGAGCCGTTGTTGGGCGTCGGCCAACTGGTTGAGCCGGCCCTGAAGGATGCCTTCTTGTTCGGCCAGGCGGGCTTGTCGCTGCTCGATTTCGAGAGTTTGCTGGCGGAGCCGCTCCTGGTTGGCGGCGAGTTCGTTCTGGGCCTGTTGCACCTGACGGACCGCGGCTTCGAGAGTGGCGCTGCGTTCCGCCAGTTGTTGCCGCTCCTGATCGCGCAGCTTTTGTTCGTTTTCCAGTTCCGTCTTGAGTCGCAGCAGGGCCTGGGTTTCGCGTTCGAGGTCGGCCTCGGCGGCTTCCTGGCGAGCGCGTTGTTCCTCGAGTTGCTGTTCTTGGCGGCGCACGTCTTCACGGACTCGTTCCAAGCGGCTGCGTAAGGCGGCCAACGTGGCTTGCTGGCCTTCCAGCAGGGCTGCGCGCTGCGCCAGTTGAGCGGCGGCGGCGTCGTGTTCCTCTTTTGCTTGCGTCAGTTGTGCTTGCTCAGCGGTCAGCCGTTGCCGGAGCTCATCCAACTCCGTCGCCTGCATTTGCAGTTCTTCGCTGTCGCGCGTCAAGTCGGCATGCCGCCGGTCGAGGTCCAGCTCTTTGGCTTGCACCGCCTGCTCGCGTGCGTCCAACTCTCCTTGTCGACGGTCGAGCCGGAGCAGATCGCGTTGGTATTGTTCGACCTTGGTTTGCAGTTCGGCGGCGGCGGCGGCCAGTTTCTGTTCGCGTTCTTGCAAATCGTTGAGTTTGGCGGC
>JANWVS010000142.1 GCA_025056835.1 Gemmataceae bacterium
GCCAAGCGCCGCTCTAATTCACACAACTCCGTTTCAAGATCGGCGATCTCGGCTTCTAGAACTTCAATTTTCTTGTAGGGGAAGCGACGTTTGCGTTTCGGCGGAGGATGTTCGGCCGGAGGCGCCGGCTCCTTGGTTTTTTCGGGGCGCAACCCGGTCGGCGCCGGGACGAGGCTCGCACCAAGTCGTTCGTACAGGTCGTAGTTGCCATGAATGACGCGAGCAACACCGCCGCCCTCGAGCACCACCAACAAATCGACAACGCGATTCAGGAAATACCGATCGTGGCTGACGACGATGACCGTGCCCTCGAATTGCTGCAACGCTTGTTCCAAAGAATCGCAGGCCCACAAGTCAAGGTGGTTGGTCGGCTCGTCCAAAACAAGGACATTGACTCCTTGGGCGACGAGCCGCGCCAGGGCCACGCGGCTGCGCTCGCCACCGCTGAGCTTGGCAACCTGTTGAAAGGCCTGATCGCCGCTGATGCCGAACCGCCCCAAGAGATCGCGCATTTGTTGCTCGGTCGCATGGGGATCGCCATTGGGCCAAATGGCGCGCAAAACCGTTTGATCGCCGCCCACCAACTCCAAGTGTTGATCGCAATAACCGAATTCCACCAGATGACCGCGTTCGACCTGCCCTTGATCGGGTTTTTCCAGGCCCAGGAGGATTTTCAACAGCGTCGTTTTGCCGCTGCCGTTTGGCCCCAGGATCCCAAGGCGCTGGCCGCGCTTGAGCTCGAACGTCAGACCGCGAAAAAGCAGGGTACCATACGACTTGGCCAAATCGGTGACGCGGAGCACGATGTCGCCGCTGCGCCGCACCGCGCCGAAGTGCATCAGCGGAGCTTCGATTAACGTCGGTCGCTCCAATCGTTGTAAGCGGTCGAGCTGCTTCTGTCTGGACTGGGCTTGTTTGTGGAGCTGGCCATAATGGACGCGGCGGATGTATTCTTGTTGTTTTTCGATGTATTCCTGCTGCGCCTGCCAGGCTTTGAGCCGCTGTTCGTAGCGCTCGCGGCGCATTCGCCAGTAGGCCTGGTAGTTGCCGCTGTATTCTTCGATGCGTCGTTGATGCAGCTCGAAGATCTTGGTCACCACCTTGTCGAGAAAATAACGATCGTGGCTGACAATCAACATCGCCTGCTGTTGGTTGACTAAGTAATCTTCCAGCCAGCGTGTGGCGGCAATGTCAAGGTGGTTGCTGGGTTCATCCAGGAGCATCACGTCGGGGGCCGAGAGCAGGAGCTTGGCCAACATCAACCGATTTTGCTGGCCGCCGCTGAAGGTGCTTACGGGACGATCGTAATCCTCGGGCCGAAAACCGAGACCGTCGAGCACGGCTTCGATGCGATGATCGACCTGGTACGCGTCGTGCCAGCGCAGCAATTCATGGAGTTGATCGAACCGTGCCGCCAGGGCTTTTCTGGTCGAGTCGTCGGTTGCCTTGGCCATGGCTTCGGCGGTGCGGACGAGGTCGTCGTGGGCAACGATCAGTTCATCGAGCGCGGTTTTCGCCTCCTCGAAAAGCGAGCGCTGCGGATCGAAATCCGGTTGCTGCCGCAAGAGGGCGACACGCGCTCCGGCATGCAATCGCACCTCGCCTTGGTCCGGCTGATCGAGACCGGCCAGGATGCGCAGCAGCGTCGTCTTGCCGACGCCGTTGGGGCCGACCAAGCCGACTCGCTG
Source organism: Gemmataceae bacterium (assembly GCA_025056835.1). Taxonomy (GTDB): domain Bacteria; phylum Planctomycetota; class Planctomycetia; order Gemmatales; family Gemmataceae; genus JANWVS01. The sequence continues at coordinate 1,689 of JANWVS010000142.1, forward strand.
ACCAGAGTAAAGCTCGAAACTCAGGTCTTCGAACAACGGGTCGGCACCGAACGACCGCCGCAGATTGGCGCAGCTGAGCAGCAACATGCCGGTCACTTCGCGTTTAAGAAAAGATCGACCAAGGACGGATCCGCGACCAAGGGGCGTACTCGGTGAAACAGCAAGATGGCGTCGGGGCGGCGGTCATCGAACCAGTACTGGTAGGCCAGGAGAAAAAGCAGACCGGCGTTTTTCGGCTGTCGTGCTTGAGCGTCTTCGAGGGCTTGCACATGGGCTTGCCAATCGCCTGGGTGATCGGCGTACAGCTCGTGTCGGGGCCGATAGGGCTGGTTGGGCCAATCGCGATCGCGGGCCAGCCCCAGGCCAATGGCATGCACGGCGTCGGAAAACTGTCCTAAAGCGACCAAAGCCTGGGCCCACAAGAAATGGCCGCGCTCGACGGCTGGGTCGGCGTCCATTGCTTGTTGGAAGCGGCGAGCGGCCAGACCATATTCACGGCTGCGAAACGCGGCGATCCCCAGCGCCGCCAACCTTTTCGCTTCCGAGACGGGCTCCAGCTTGGCTTCCAGCTCAGGAGTCTCCACGACAGGTTTGGCGGCGAGTCGCGGCGGCGGTACCTGTTTGGATGGCTCGATGCGACGGCCGAGATCCTTGACCGCCGGCAACAAGACACGCTCTCGCTCATACAGCTTGGCCCACGGCGGCGGACCGGCATCCAAATCGACGCCCGACAAATCAATCGCCGGCGACTTCGGCCGGGCATTTCGGCCGGGCACATAGGTCTCGCGTAGATCCCACTCCGAGGCTGTCCACCGGACGACTCCACCAACGAAAGGCCCCCAGACCGGAACCATGACGTTGACGCTTATGCGCCCTTTTGAGATGTGGATGCCCTGTACCGCAAGCGGCGGACCGCCCCCAACCCACACGATTTGCGCGCTCCCCGTGGCTGCAACAAGGTGCCACGCCAGCGCTACCGTGACGAGCTTTCGCACCATGGTCGGGAGCCTCCGATTCCCCCATTGGGACCGGCAGGATTCGAACCTGCAACCTAGGGATTATGCGTACCGCTACGGCTTTCGCCGCCCCTTTCGGGTTTGCGGTCTGGACCATACCTTCACTTTACGTGTCTGCCGTCTGGTCTCTACACCTTCCGCCGGGCGCTTGGGCGGCTTGGCTCGGGATTGGCAAGGCTCCTGCGAGCCGTAGCGTTCCCCGAATTTGACAGATTCTACCGAACCACTCGTGGGCGAATGGTTCGGCAACCCCTTCCGAGACAACCGTGCGGCGCGGCCGTTTAGGTTGCCCCGGCTTAAGTCCCCAGCTCTGACCATTGAGCTACGGTCCCTCGTCGCTTATTATATTGACGACGCCTGGCGAACAGTTTCAGGGCCGAAAAACCGCGATCGCCTTTCACGGCCAAGGCAGCGGCCGGCGCGCTCCGAACTTCAAGGTAACTCCCGCAGGCGGGCACGCAGCGAAGCCACCGCCGCAGGATTGCTGACGATCGCCTCCGCCAGCGCCGCCTCCAAAACCGCCCGAGCCTCGGCCGGTCTTTGGGCAGCCAGGTAAGCATCCACCAACGTCAGTTGGTGCTCGATGTTTTTGCCCTTGGTCAAACGAACAGCCCGTTTGGCGTGGACAATCGCCTTGTCCGCATGGCCGAGCCGCAAGAGAGCTTCCGCACAGGCCTGATGCGCCGGAGCGTGCCGCGGATCGATTTGCACCGCCAATTCAAAATGCCGTAGCGCGTCGTTAACCTGGTCGATGTGCAGTTGCGCCAGGCCCCAGAGATAATGGGTCTTGGCATCGTAAGGTTCAATTTCGTCGGCTTGGGAATAAAGTTCGGCCGCTTCCCGATAGCGACCATCGCGGTACGCCAGCGACGCCAGCAACGAAAGCCCGAAAGCGTCGTTGGGATCGAATTGCGCTACGGCTTGAAGATGCGGCACGGCCTCAGTTGTCCGGCCCAGGGATACGAGCAAGGCCCCCAACTTGCCATGGGTTTTCGCGTCATCGGGTTTCATCTGAAGCAAGCGGCGCAGGCGAGCCATGGTAACCGTTGGGTCCCGATCTGCGTCGCTGTTGGTTTCCTCATTGAGGCGGTCGAATGCGAGTTGTCGTGCGATCGCTTCTTCCAGCCGTTTGCGCGTCGACGGCCGAGAGTCCACCTTGACTGCCTCGCGCATGGCTCGCATATCACCCAGGAGTCGATATTGCTGACGGCACTGCTCGGCGATCCCGATCCAGTAATCTCCCAGCTCTTTGGCCAATTGCTCGGCCTGGCGGCGACTGTCCGAATCGGTTTGCTTGCGAAGCCAATGGAGCAGCACCGTCTTCTTGGCTTCGGGATACACGGCGATGCGATGGTCCGACCGAGCCGTGACCGGATAATAGTGGTCGTCGCTGGTGTGAAAGCACGCCCCCATCCAAACGCGCGGGGGCATGTGGCAAGCGGCACAATCGTCGCGGACAGCCGGCGGTAGGCGGTCTTGGTCCTTGCACGCTTGGCGCTGATGGCACTGCAAACACGACTGCCCGGCCGCTTCATGCTGCGCCGCGTGGTGTGGGTCATGGCAGGTGATGCAGGTCATCTCGCTTTTCTGGAAGCACTTACTTTCGCGGAGGTATTGAATTTGGTTGCCTACGAGGTCCTCCTCCGGAAAGCGGTTTCGGCCCGTGCGGAAGGCCTCGGCGAGGGGTGTGCCAGGACGATACGAAAAAGCCGGTACCCGGCGAGCGACGCTGAGGCTGTGGCATTGCGTGCAGACTTCGATGAGCCGTTCGCGCTCCAGCAGTCCTGGATGGACAATTGCGTGGGCCGGAGCGTTGGGATTGGCCCGATGAAAGGCGACGTGTTCTTTTCCCGGACCGTGGCAACGCTCGCAGGTAACACCCAGCAACATTCCCTCGGGGCGGTATTCATTGAGCGTGCCAGGCACGTGGGCAATCCAGGTGTTGTGGCACTCGACACAACGCGACAACGCCGGCCGTGCTTCGATGGCCTCGGCGCTGTGCCCCCAACAATCGCGCGGATAGAGCCAACCGATGGCATGAACGAACAGCCTCGGGCCTTGCCAGCAGAAGTACATCTCGTCACTTCTGCCCGAGGCGCCGTAAACCCAGCCGACGCGATATTGGACGTGCTTGGTTCCCGTCGGCCCGCGCTGAAAGCCGGTAATCAGGTACTCCGCGCCGTCCCGCCGCATTTCAAAATGAATGGCTGGATTGCTCGTGGTGTGGACGCCTCGGCCGGGCAAATATCCCGGTGCTCCACGCCGCTGGCAGGAGTACAGGCAACGACGTGCCGTGTGGCTTTGACTTCCTTGACGCGCTCGGCATGGCATTCGGCACAAGTTTCGATACCAACGTACCCCGGATTGGCAATCGGAGCGGTGAACTCCTCAAGCTCGGAATCGTCAGTGCTTTCGGACATCACCGGTTGCCCGCGCGACCACAGCCACACCGCTGCCGCAGCCACCACGAGCGCCGCGCCGCCGGCCGCCGCAAGCCAGTGCGAGACCGCGCGGTGTCGAGGACCTGTCGTCGAAGTCGCTTCCATGGCCATGGCGAACGTACTCGATCCGATATCCGCCCCCGTTTGCCCAAGGCCGCACCGCGCGGCCGATGCCTAACGCGACGTCACCACCGCGCCGTCGGTGGTGAATTCGATACGCACAAAGCTGCGCGGACCGTAGTCGAACTCCAATCGATTTCGCGCAACCTGCACACGCCGCGGCGTTCCCTCGGGCAACGTGAAACGCACCATTGTGGGGCCGCGGGTCACAGGGTTGAGGAGCGTCACTTCGTAACTGCCGGCCTTAGGTTGAAATGACCTGGCGAATTGCTCCAGCGTCAGGACCGCCGCGGACGTCGCCGGGACCGGCAGTACCTCATCGGCATTCGTAGGTTTGGCCGTCGGAGCAACTCGGTCCTTGGGTGTCGGTTTTTTGCCGTCCTCCGGTGCCGGCGGCGGCGGTGTGAACTTCGGCTTGTTCTCTTCCGCAGGAGGCATAACACGCAGGTCCGGCGGCGGCGACGGTACAAACAGATTCACCAACGGCGCCCGCACGCGCACTCCCGGTCCGCCGACTTCGACTCGCACGAAGGGAACACGTATGGTTAGTTGAGCCAGTGCCGGCGATGGACCGACCAAACCAGCGGCCAATCCGCAGCACGCGACCACCAAGAATCTGCGCATCGGGGTCTCCCCAATTCCCGCCGTGGCCCGACAGCCGAAACGATGGGCGAAATGACTAATTATCTATCTATTGTAAGCGCCGGCGGCACGTGTTGGATCCCGCTTGAATCGAGCCATGTTCGTTGCCGCGCGGACGGCGCCGTTTGGCGTCCCGGCCGGTGTTACGGCAGGTCCAAATACATCCTCCCCCCGGCCGCCTTTGCCGATTTCATGGTTCCGGGTACGACTTGCGGATTTCCGACAACTGTCGGCCGTAATCTTCCGTCGGCGGCTCCCAAGCAGTCACCCGAAAATTTGCCAGAGCCTCACGCCCCTTTTCCGATTG
>JANWVS010000143.1 GCA_025056835.1 Gemmataceae bacterium
GAGTTTCTCCGGCCTCTGCCCCCCGAACGTCCTGGTTCCAAGTTCAGCTTCGACGATCTGGCCAAGACGCAATGGCATGAACATTTGATGGAAGGGATGCTCAACCAGCGAACGAGCATCCACCTCGACGTCGCTGTAGTCAACGAGCGTCAGGCCGTCCAGAGGCTGGAATCGGTGCTGCAAAACAAGGGAATTAAAGTCCTCATCGATCCCGTCGCTGCCGCACGACTGGCCAAGAATCAGCCGAAAACCGAATACGTGATTTTCACCGAGAACATTCGCCCCGACGAACTCGCGGCGATGCTCTATGAGTTAGGCACCGATGAACGAGCCCGAACGTCGATCGAAACGTTAACCGTGTCCAACGTGACGGAAGCTGATCAGAAACAGCTCTGCGGCTTGTTGGGCATTGATTCGCGAGAATTAGAGACACCCCCCGTTGCGCAGCCGTTGCCGTTCGGGCAATTCGTGCCGAAAGGCAACCAACCAGGGGAAAAACAACCGCCCGCATCCTCAGGCGCGTCGCCGCCGGAGGCGACGCCGACAGCTCGCTTGGCCATGGTGCTTGTCAATGAAGCGCGTAGCGGTGCGACCTCCAGCCAATTGCAGTTTTTCCTGAGCCAGCGCCGCCCTTCTCAGCCGCGGGCACTGCAAGTGATCCTGGTCGTGCATCAAGCGTGATGAACCAGCCGCCGCGTGTAGCGACTGCCGCGAGCACCACAACGTCAGACAGGTCACGGGTTCAACAACTCGATTTGGTTCTCGAGAAACCTCGGAACGGCAACGTCCCAGGAAAAAAACAGCCGCGCGTCCGCCGTCTCGTCGCTGTCGGCTGCTCCCTTGGCTTACTAGAATTTTCGCTGTCGTTCGGTACACTTTTCTCTGTGCGCCGGCCATCGTATGGAGTCGCTGCATGGCTTCGACCAACCACATCCTTCCGTTCGAAAAAGAAATTTATGCCATGGAAGAGCTGCTCGCGCAACTCGAGACCAAGGCCGGCGGCCCCGACGGCTCGCTCGACGAAATACGACGTATTCGCCGCGAACTGACCGGATTGATCCGCAAGGTGTATGGCAACTTAACGGCTTGGGACACGGTCTTGGTTTCGCGTCATCCGGACCGTCCGCAAACGCTCGATTATGTTGCCATGATTTTCGACGAATTCGTCGAACTGCATGGCGATCGCGCCTTTGGCGACGATCGAGCGATCCGCACCGGGTTTGCACGTCTTGGAGACTTTCGTGTCCTGCTGGTAGGACACCAGAAAGGGCACAATCTGAAGGAACGCAATGAGTGTCTTTACGGCTGCGCCCACCCGGAGGGGTATCGCAAGGCGCTCTTGAAGATGAACCTCGCAGCGAAATTCCACATTCCGGTCATCTGCTTGATTGACACGCCAGGCGCCTACCCGGGCATCGGGGCGGAAGAGCGCGGCCAAGCGCAGTTGATTGCCACGAACCTGCTCGAAATGGCTCGTCTGAAAACACCGATTATTTGCGTCGTCATCGGAGAAGGGGGGAGTGGCGGCGCCTTGGCCATCGGCGTCGGTGATCGGGTCAGCATGCTGGAGCACGCTTATTACTCCGTGATTTCTCCAGAAGGCTGTGCCGGCATTCTCTGGAAGGAGGCCAACGAGGACACCAAACGCCTGGCGGCCGAGGCACTGAAGTTGACAGCCCGCGATCTTTTCAAGCTTCGCGTCATCGACGACATCATTCCAGAACCCCTCGGCGGCGCCCACCGAAACCCGCGCGAAATGGGCAAGACTCTCCGCGCCTATTTGCTCCGCTACCTGCGCGAATTGACCAAGGTGCCGCTGCCGGAATTACTGGAGCGGCGCTATCAGAAGTTCCGCAACATGGGAGTCTTCGAGGAACACGCCGCGGCAACGCCCGAAACGATGGCGACGTGAGTCCCGAATCGACAAAAAGCCTGTATTTTCCGCGGTCCAGTGGCGGTCGCCCGGGCCGCCGGACCAATTAAACATAACAGACATTATCGGACGTTGCCGTGGCTGCGCCGCGCGGCGGGCGCGTGGCCTCAAAGTCCGATAAGAAACCTTATGTTTAATTCCGCTGGAATTTCGGCGGCAGCCGCATAGCCTGAATCTCATCACCGCTTGGCGGTCGCTTGCCGCGGATTGTTGAGGAGCGGTTGGTATGCCTCGGAGCCAATTAACCTTCGTGCTCGTCGCCGGAACGTTGCTCACACCATGGCCAGCCACCAGCGACGAAAAGGTCTACAGCCTGGGAAAGGACGGACTGACGTTGCACGACACGATCACGAAGGATGATCCGAGAGTGAAAGTGACCGAGCCTAAAACCAATCGTTCCGCCGATGTCGCGTGTAAGCGGTATCGCGTCCAATTCTTGGCTGGATTCAAATACCGGCTCGACATGGTTGGCAAAGATTTTGACACCGTTCTTGCCATTCACGACGAGGCGGGCCAACAAATCGCCTTCGACGACGACAGCGGCGGCGTCACCGACGCTCGCTTGGAATTCACACCGGACAAGGATGGTGCCTATACCGTCATCGCCGGCGCCTTAGGTCCGCCAGGGGCCTTCAAGCTCACCATCATCTCCCTAGGCAAGGCCGAAACAACAAAGCCCGCCGGCGAACCGATTGTCGTGGCCAAGCAGGGGGCGACGGTGTCGGGCAAGGTTTCCGGCAATGATCCGAAGGTCGGCCTGACGATCGGCAAACGGGTCGAGCAGTTTCCGGGCGTCGTGCACTCGGTTAAGCTGATCGCCGGCAAGAAGTACCAGATCGACGTGGCCCCTACCGCGGATTCGGGACTCGAAGTGCCCTTGTTGCTGGTGCAAGACAGCAGCGGAAAACAGTTGGATTGGGCGGCCCCGGATATCGCACCGCGGGTGCAACTGCTTGCGCCGCTCAGCGAAACCTACCGGATTTGGGTGGCAACCGGAAGCGGCGAGGGGCCGTACTCCTTGACGATCAAGGAAATTCCGTTGCTCAAGGAAGAAACGTCGGTCCATGATCTCGCCAGCGGTGAGTTCAAGATGAATGGCCGGTTGTCGAAGGAAGTACGGGTCGTCAGCTATCGCGTGAAAGCTGCGGCGGGCAAGACTTATGTCATCGACATGACCAGTCCGAGTCCTAAGGAAGTTGATCCGTATCTGCGCCTGTTTGATTCGAACGGAAAACTTCTTGCCGAGCACGACGACATCAAAGAGAGCGTTGACCTCAACGCTCGAATCATGTTTCGCGCTGAGTCGGCAGGCGAGTATCGCATCGATGCCAGTTCGTTCGGCAACCTGGGTGCGGGGCCGTACAATCTTCAAGTGAAGGAGAAGCAGTAGCCTCAGCCGATCTCTTGTCGTTGGTATTCTCATGAAACGACAGGTTCTTAGGCTTCCATCTGGAGATGATTTATGACGCGATTATGGATTGTCGTTTTCGCTGTGCCTGCCTCCCCTGCCCTACCCGTGGCACCCGCACAGGAGAAAGTGTTGACCGTTTCGAAGGACGGTCTGTCTGTCGAGGGAAAGATCGAGACAAACGATCCCAAGATCAAAGTCCACGAGCCGAAGTTTGACATCACGATTGAGCTGGCGGCGAAGGTCTATCAGGTGAAACTGACTGGGGGTACGAAGTATCGCTTTGATCTCGTTAGTACGGACTTCGATGCGGTCTTGGCCATCCAGGACGCCGACGGCCAACAACTCGCTTTCGATGACGATAGCGGCGGCGGCCTAAACGCCCGGCTCGACTTCGTGCCGGCCAAAGATGGTACCTACAAGGTGGTGGTCGCCTCGCTCGATCCTCCCGGCGCCTATCGTTTGACCATCAAAGATGCGGGTCAGGCGGCGGCCGCGAAACAATCCAAGGACGTACCCAAATCGTCGGCACCGGCCGGCGAAATCGTCATTAAGATCACCGACGCCGACATCGACAAGCAACAAGGCCTTGTTCCCGGCACCAAGACGCTGGAATGGGTTGTCCGTCAGCATGCCGTCAAGCTGGAGGGAAAAAAAACGTATCGGATTGATGCGACTCCCCAAGACGCTGGTTTTGATCCGATCTTGGTGATTCACGACGGCGCCGGCAAGCAAATCGGATTCGATGATGACGGCGGCGGGTACCCGAACGCGCGCTTCTTGTTGAAAACGACTAAGGACGACACGTACAAAATCCACGTCGGCACCATCGGTAAGACGGGTCGTTACGCCTTGACGATCACCGACACCGCCAACGAAAACAAGGTCATCTCCTTCCAAGGAGAGATCGGCGCGGCGCCTGTTCCCAAGCCCGTCGCCCCCAAGGCGCCCATCAAAAATGTCGACGCCGGTGCTGTCCCCGCAGCCGGGGCCAAGTATCACGACAAGCTCGCTGCCGACGTCAAGGCGGTAGTCTACCGGGTCAAGCTCGAAGCCGGGAAATCGTACGTGATCGACATGACCAGCGCGGACACCAAGGCGCTCGATCCATTATTGCGCATCGTCGATGAAAAGGGCAAATTATTGGCGGAGAACGACGACGTCGGCGGGAACCTCGATTTGAATTCGCGTATCGTTTTCCGTCCTCCCGTCGCCGGCACATACCTGATCTTCGCGACTTCCTTTGGGAACGTCGGGGTCGGCGAATTTACTTTGGAGATTAAACTAAAGGAGTGAACGCGCGATAAAGCCGGCGAGCTGGCTCGCACGCAAGTTCCTCGGGAGTTGCTCGCCGGTCCGGGGCGGTTCGAGGGACTGATTCATGCGTTGTTTCATCGCTACCGTCGGTGTTTGGTGGGTGTGGCTGCCGTTCGCCGTCGGGGACAACAAGGAAGGGAAGGTACGCGCGCCTTCCGACGACCAAACAACCATCGTCGGCGAAATCGTCGCTCGAGACGTCCTTGATCGCCGACGCAATTACCCTTGCAAGATTCACGCGATGAAGCTTTCGAAGGACAAAACCTACATTGTCGAGTTACTCAGCCAGGCTTTCGACCCCTACCTTCGCATCGAGGATTCCAAAGGCAATAACCTCGCCGAGGACGACGACAGCGGCGGCAACCTGCAATCGCGGTTAGCATTCCGCCCGCCTGCCAACGACACCTACCAGCTGATCGCCACTTCGTACGCCGGCGGCACCGGGATGTACACCTTGATCGTTCGGGTTGCCGATGGACCCAAGAAAAGCCCCGTGAAGAAATAGGCCGTTCACTGGCGAACTGCCGACTCGCAACCTACATTTGATTGGCGGCGCCGGTTGGCCTGCTGTTAGTGACCGGCTCTACCGCCCATCGTCCCTTGCTCTACGCATCGAGTCTCCTGAGCATGGCCATCGCTAGGCTGCTTGGTGGTTCGTTGATTTTGGGTAAGTATCAAACGCTGAAGCTGTTGGGCCAAGGCGGCATGGGAGCTTCCTTCCTTGGGCGCTGTCGGACTACCGGCGCTCGAGTGGTCATCAAGCAAATGCACCGCGAATTGGCCAATCACCCCGTCGCGCGTGCCTTGTTCGATCGCGAACTGGACGTCATGAGACGTTTTCGCCATCCCTTTGCGGTGGAGATGATCGACGGCGGTTGGCACGGCGACGTGCCGTGTCTCGTCTTGGAATACGTCGACGGCATCACCCTGGAAGAATATGTGGCCCGCCACGGCCGGATCGAACCGCGGCGGCTGGGGCGTTGGCTCGGCCAACTCTGCCTGGTGCTTCATGCCGCTCACGCCGCCGGCATCCTGCATCGGGACCTGACGTTGGCCAACCTCATGCTGGTTGACCGCGACACTGCTCACGAGCACATCAAGGTACTCGACTTCGGTCTGGCGCAGCGCCACGGCGGTGTGTACGTGCCGCTCGAAAAAGTCGTTGGTGCCGCGGCCTCCATCGGCGGCGGCACGCCTGACTATCTTTGCCCCGAGCAGATCGCCGGTGGCCCGGTCGACGCCCGCAGCGACATTTACAGCCTCGGCGTTGTCCTTTATAAGCTGCTGACCGGCCATCTTCCGTTTGAACACGCCGACTCGGTAGCTGGCATTCTTCAAGCCCAGCAACATGAGACGCCGCCGCGCTTCGCCTGCCACGGCATAAGTGATCTGCCCCTGCCCCTCGAAGCGGTCGTCCGGCTTTGCCTGGAGAAAGATCCCAACGAGCGCCCCCAAACGGCCCGAGAACTGGCTGAGCTTTACGCGGAAGCGCTGGGCGAAGAGATTGTGCCGCCGCAGTCCTTCGCGGAAAGCACCATGTCGCCTT
>JANWVS010000144.1 GCA_025056835.1 Gemmataceae bacterium
TCGGGGACCTTGACCCCCATCGCCTCCAGCCAGCTGCGCCGCTTCGACAACTTCTCAAACCTCCTCGCCACGCCCTCGGTAGTCAGGATGTGCGCGTCGGTGCGGAGCACATACGGCAGCTTGGCGGGAATGTTGATGCTGCTGTAGACGGCGTGGCCGAATTCGTGCAGCATGGTCGCCATCCACATCTCGTTGGGGTCGATGTTGGCCAGCACGCGGACATCCGTGCCGTCGCGAGTGATGTCTGTGCAAAAAGCGTGCGGATTTTTCCCCTTACGCGGGGCGAAATCATTGCCCGAACGCTCAATGACCAGGTCAATCGGCAAGCCGATGCTCGCGTAGAAGTCCCGACAGAGCTTCACCAGGTCTTGATCGGCATAGATCTTGTCGAGATCCGCCTTGAAGACGCCCGGTACTTCCTGGAAAAAGGGATCGTGATAGTGCCAGGGCATCAACTCTTCGACAGTGATGTTGCACGCTTTGGCGAGGGCGACGTCGATCTCGGCCTTGGCCTGACGAAACGGCTCGCGCGTCAATTCGTCGAGCTGATCGAAGAGCTTGATGAGATCGTCGCCGTTCTGCTCGTTGAGGTACAGCATCATGGCGTGATAATTCGGGAAGCCGAGTTTCTTCGCCGCCTGATTTCGCAGGCTGACCAGCTGTAACAGCTCCGGTTCGACGACTGCGCCGACACGCTTGCATGCCTCCCACACTTCCCGCCGCCGCTCGGACAAGGTCGACTTTTTGAGGACTTTGCGTACCGCGGCGTCGTCTAACTCTTCATCGCCTACCTTGGCGCGAAAGGTGCTGAATTTCTTCTCAACCGCGTTGGCCAGGGCGGTCATCTTCTGCAACAACTCGGCATCGAGCTGTTTCTCTAAACAGGCCAGGTAAATGACATCAATCGCCCGGCGCAAAACAGGATCGTCGATCTGGCCGCTTTCTTTGAGGGCCTTCACCTCGGCGAATGACATCCGATCGGAGAGGATCGCGTCCAACTTGTTTTGGGCCTCTTCCTTGCGCCGAAAATCTTCGTCTTTGCCGGTGTTGTTCGCGTCCCACCAAGCGAGATTGACGGCGATTTCCAACGGGCGAACCTTAGCCGTATAGCCCTCCAGAAAAGCTCGGGCTTTGGCAGTCACGGTTTCCTCACTGCGAACGACAGTCGGCGTCATGCTCGCTCCTAGGATCGCGGCTGCAAGGACGATACGCATCATGAGTCGCTCCCGGCTAGCAAACCTCGGGTGTTCTGTGGCGAAGCTGGCCGCTGCGCCGCGGACTCGGCAGCCGACGGATCGGCGGCAGGTTGTTCCGTTGCGGTCGGAACGGGAGCCTCCGGCGCCGAATCCCCATCGCGCGTGAGAATCTCCACGCCGTCGGACGTCAGGGCCAACGTGTGTTCAACGTGGGCGCTCGGCAAGCCGTCTTGGGTGACCACAGTCCAATGGTCGGCCAGCACGCGCGTGTCTTTGCGGCCCATGTTGAGCATCGGCTCCACCGCCAGCACCAACCCCGGCTCAAGCCGAAAGTCGAACTTCTTCATCTCGCGGTTGACGTAGTTGGGCACTTGGGGACTCTCGTGCATGACGCGGCCGATGCCGTGGCCGACGTACTGCTCGACGACGCTGAAGCCGTGCGTTGTCGCGTGGCGTTGCATGAGCAAGGCGACTTCCGACCACCAGCGTCGCCGCGGCATTTCCTGGATGGCGATTTGCAAAACTTGGTGGGCGACCTCAACCAGCCGGCGCCGTTCCGGGCGAACGTTGCCGATCATGAGGGTGATCGCCGCATCGGCGCACCAGCCGTTGAGCTTGCACGCGGTATCAATTTTGACCAAGTCGCCGTCGCGAATTTCGCGTTGGCTGGGGATGCCGTGAACGACCTGTTCGTTGATGGAAATGCACGTGACGCTGGGAAACGGGACTTTGATGCCCTCGACCCGATAGCCCTTGAAGAGCGGCTGAGCGCGGTACTTGGCGTACAGGGCCTCCACGGCACGATCAAGATCGATCGTGCGCACGCCGGGCCTGGCCAGGTCGCGGCAAAGGCGCAACGCCTCGGCCACAATCTTTCCGGCCTCGCGCATCAACCCGAGTTCGCGTTGCGACTTCAATTCGGGCCCGCGTTGGAAGAGCGATCGTAGCACGGATCGGAAGCCTTGAAATAAGCTCACGGTTTGGGCGGGGCCAAGGCCGCGACGAGGTTTTGGTAAATCGTTTCGATGTCGCCGACGCCGACGACGTCCTTTACCAACCCCTGCCGCCGGTAATAGGCCAACAGCCCCTCGGTTTGTTGATGATACACCTGCAAGCGCTGCCGGACGGTTGCCGGTTGGTCGTCGTCGCGCTGAGCAAGTGCCGCGCCGCAGTCGTCGCACCGGCCCGGGCTGCGGGGCGGTTTGGTGAAGGTATTATACGTGGCTTTGCACTGGGAATTAGGACAAGACCAGCGGGCGCTGATCCGTTGCACGATCTCGTCGTCGTTGACGGCAAGGAAAACGACGGCGTCGAGACTCAGACCCAACGACCGGAGCAGATCATCGAAAAACTGGGCTTGGGTCAAGTTGCGCGGATAACCGTCCATGACAAACCGCGTCGGCCGCGGCGTCTGCTCGAAGCGGGCGCGGACCATGCCGTTGACCAAGGCGTCAGGGACCAGCTGTCCGGCGGCGATCAATTCCTGTGCTTGACGTCCCTCGGGCGTACCGAGCTGAACGGCCTCGCGCAGCAGGTCTCCTGTGGCGATGTGGCACAGCCCCAACCGCTCACTGAGCAGCTTGGCTTGTGTTCCCTTGCCGCTGCCGGGCGGCCCCAAGAAGATCAAACGCATGACAGCATCGGTCAATCTTCCGTCAAGCCGGGATAATTCCGCATGACCAAGTGGCTGTTGATTTTTTGGACCAGATCGAGCGCCACACTAATGACAATCAGCAACCCCGTGCCGCCGTAGAAACTGGCAACCATCGGCGTGATCTCCAGACCAGCCGAGATCAAACTGGGAATGATGGCCACGACGGCAAGAAACGCCGCGCCGACGTAGGTAATGCGCAAGATGACCTTCTCTAAATAATCCGCGGTTCGTTTTCCAGGTCGGTAGCCCGGGATAAAGCTGCCATAGTCTTTAAGGTTGTTGGCCATGTCCTTGGGATTGAAGGTGATGGCGGTCCAGAAGTAGCAGAAGAAATAGATCAAGATGATGTAGCAAACGTTGTAAAGGTAGCCCTGCCGCTCGAAGGCGTTGGCGAGATTGGCTGCCCAGCGTGCGTCGAAGGCCCGGTCCATGTAGCGGAAGAGGAACATGGGAATGAGCAGCAAGCTGCTGGCGAAGATCACGGGCATCACGCCAGCCTGATTGACCCGCAACGGCAAAAACTGGCGCGTACCGCCGTAAACGCGCCGGCCGCGAACATGCTTGGCCGATTGCGTCGGGATACGGCGCTGGCCCTTGGTGATCGCGATCACCGCCACCACCACGGCGACGAACATGACGACCAGCACCAAGAGCTTTTCCAGTCCCACTTCGCCGCCGACGCCGCTGCCGCCCAACATGAAAATCGACTGCCGCAGTTTCCAGCCCAAGATCGGGATCGTGATACCGGGTTCATTGGTGCCGGCCACGATCAAGCTGGCCGTCGCATCGGGGATGCGGGCAACGATCCCGGCCATGATAATGAGGCTGATGCCGTTGCCGATGCCGTATTCGTCAATCTGTTCGCCGATCCACATCAACAGGATGGTGCCGACGGTCATCGTGACAATCGACGTGAACACGTACATGTTGAGCACGTAAAGCCCCAACACCTTATAGCTATAATCGTGTTCTGGGTGATGATAGGCCAAGTGCATGCCGCCTTCTTCTTGGCTGCCGACGATGTACGTGACATAGAACCATGCCTGGACCAGGCAGATGCCGACCGTGAGGTAACGTGTATATTCGTTGATCTTTTTGCGGCCGATCTCGCCTTCTTTTTGCAATTTCTCCAACGGCGGATAGACGCTGGCCAAGAGTTGGAAAATGATCGACGCCGAGATGTACGGCATGATTCCCAAGGCGAAGATCGTGCACTGACTCAAGGCGCCGCCGGAGAACATGGTAATCATTCCCAGCAACCCTTCATCGGCGCCGCGCATGGTGTACTTGATCTGCTCTTGATTGATGAACGGCAGAGGAATATGGAAGCCGATACGGTAGATGAACAGGAACAGCAACGTGATCCAGATCTTCTGGCGCAGCTCCTTGATCTTGAAGATGCTGACCAGCCGACTCTGCCCGAACGAGCTGAAAGTGGATTTGAAGAGAGCCGACACCGAGGCCATACGTGCGCTCCTCGCGAGAAACCGTCATCGCCGGGCTTGTGGCCGAGTCATTCCGCCGCCAAGCCCAGCCGCTATTTTGTCTTGGCCGGCCGCGGCTTCATTTTATTGCGCACTGGCTTCTTGGGGGGTGGAATCACTTCCGCCGTACCACCCATCGCAGTGATCTTGGCCACCGCCGACTTGGAAAAACCGTGGGCCTTGACCGAAAGTTTTTTGGTCAACTCGCCATCGCCGAGGATGCGTACACCGTCGGCCCGGCCGTGGGCCAGCCCGGTTCGCTGCAACTCCTCAGGCCCAATGACCGCGCCATCGGCGAAGTAATCGTTGAGGTCGCCGACGTTGACGACGTGGTACTTCTTCGCCCAGGTTTCATGGCTGAAACCTCGTTTGGGGATGCGCCGAAATAGGGGCATTTGACCGCCTTCGTAGGTCCAGCGCGGCTTCTTGCCGCCGGCACTGGTCCACTGACCTTTGTGGCCGCGGGTCGCCGTTTTGCCGTGGCCGCTGCCGATACCGCGACCGACGCGCTTCTTTCGTGTACGGCGCTGCACGCCGACATGAATCTGGCTGAGGTCCATGGTTGTTTCTCGTTTCCTTTGCTAGGGACTGCTTGGCCCTCGGCTCACCGGCCGGCAACGCCGCTTACAAAGCCACGCCGCGAAGAGCAGCCACTTCCTCGCGTGTGCGCAACTGGAGCAAGCCATCGATCGTGGCCTTGACGAGGTTCAGCGGGTTGGTACTGCCGTGGACCTTGGTGAGAATGTTTTGCACCCCGGCACATTCCAGCACGTCGCGAACCCCGGGCCCGGCTTTCACTCCCGTGCCCGGTCCGGCCGGCACCAGCACCACTTTGCTGGCGCCGAATTTACCTACGATGCGATGCGGGATCGTCGCGCCGCGCAAGGAGATCTTGGCCTGCCGTTTCATGCGTTCTTGGGCGTCTTTGGCCGCCTTTTCCACGGCCGGCGGGACTTCGTTGGCTTTCCCATACCCATACGCGACGCGGCCGCGCTTGTCGCCGACGACCACCAGAGCGTTGAAACTAAAGCGGCGTCCGCCTTTCACCACGGCAGCGCAACGTCGGATCTTCACAACCCGTTCTTCCAAGCCGTCTTGTCTGCCTTCACGATCGCGTGCCATCGACACTTTCCCCTAAAATTGCAAGCCCCCCTGCCGCGCGGCATCCGCCAGCGCCTTGACGCGGCCGTGATAACGATAGTGGCCGCGGTCAAACGCCACCTTGGTGATCCCTTTTGCTTTGGCTGCCTCGGCGATCTTTTGGCCGACCATGATCGCCGCCTTGATGTTGCCGCCGTAGACCGTCCCCGGCTTGACGCCTTTCTCCAAGCTGCTAGCGGCCGCCAGGGTGATACCGCGGAGATCGTCGATCAACTGAGCGTAGATGTGCTTCGAACTACGGAAAACCGTCAGGCGCGGCCGTTCGGCCGTGCCGACAATCGACCGACGCACGTGGCGACGCCGACGCAGCCGACGACGATTTTTGAGTTTCTGTGCGTCCATGGATGCCTTTCTCCGGTCTCTCAACCGCCGCTAGTAAACGACTTGCCTTCTTTCCGGCGTACGACTTCGTTTTCGTACCGTACGCCTTTGCCTTTGTACGGCTCCGGTTTCCGCGCCGCACGCAACTCGGCGGCGTACTGTCCCACTTTCTGTTTGTCCGCTCCCTTGACGACAATCGTGGTCGGGTCCGGCACTTCCACAACGACGCCTTCGGGTGGAGACAGACGAATTTTGTTGGCGAAGCCGACGGTCAACACAACGGCTTTTTTGTCGAGTGCCGCCTGATAGCCAACCCCCTCGATTTTGAGCCGTTTTTCGTATCCCTTCGTGACAC
>JANWVS010000145.1 GCA_025056835.1 Gemmataceae bacterium
AATTGGTCGAAGGACTTCCGCACGCCGGAACCTGGTAAAAACTACCTCAGCTACGGCGTCTTCAACCTGGGGCCGTGTCCGCTGCCCGGCGGCAAGGTAGTCTACACGAGCAACCGCCATGCGTACCGGCCGCCCAAGCGACTGCCGCACACTTTACAACTCTTCGTCATGGACGATCCCGTCTCGGTCGATTCGATCCCCGCCAATGCCCATGACGAAGCGCAAGGCAACAACATCGAGTGCATCGGACATCTCAATCTCGGCATGGCCTTGCACCCGGTGGTGCTGATGGACGGTCGGATCATGTTCAGCTCGCTCGAATCGCAAGGCCTGCGCTATTCCACCCTTTGGGGCCTTTGGACGATCCATCCCGACGGAACCAATTGGGGGCCGATGGTCAGCGCCTTTCTTCCCGGCCCTGCGCCCAGCGCGTATCACTTCCAGACCCAACTTTCCGACGGCTCGATCGTCGCCGAGGAGTATTACAACCAAACGAGCAGCGGCTTCGGCGGCTACGTCAAGTTCCCGGTCAGTCCGCCCGCCGGGGTGCCGCCGTTTGGTCCCGCCTACACCAAGGATCCGCGCAACCCGCCGCTGCGGCACGGCCGCTTCGACGACGGCACGCCGCGCCTCCGTCGCTTGCCGTTCAGTCCTTTCGGCATCGAATCGTTGACAACCTTCGCCCGCACCGACGAAGGTCCGGCCGATTACGCCATCCGCGGCAAGATCAACGGCCCGCGCGTCGGCCGGGTCACGCATCCCTCCGCCGCTCCCGACAATCACTTGCTGACCGTCTGGTCGCCCGGCCCGGTCAACGGCGGCTACACGGTGCATCGCCCGGCGGTCGACGGCGGCATTTATCTCATCAATGGAGGCAAAGCCATCGACGAACCGGGCCAAATGTTGCTCATCAAAAACGATCCAAAGTACAACGAGCAATGGCCGCGGGCGCTCGTACCTTACCAACGCATCTATGGAATTCCCGAACCGAAACGGCTGCCAGTGCTCGCCAACGACGGCCGCCGCTCGCCGCATTTGCCGGAAGGGACGCCGTTCGGCCTGGTCGGCACGTCAAGCCTTTACAAGCGCGAGAGCTATCCCAACGGCCTGGTGCCGCCCGGGGGCGTGACGGCCGGCTTCGCAGGCGGTTTTGATCGGACCGGCTATCAAGACCTCGATCCGTTCAACACGACGGAAGAAGCAGCGTCGCTCAACTGGTTCAACCAGGGGGCCGATGCCGGCCGCTACAGCAACGACGACATCCACGCCATTCGCATCCTCGCCATGGAGCCGACCACCGACCGCAACCATGGTCCCGATTCACGGCCCACGTTTCGCAGCCACGCCCATGAGCGGCTCCGCATCTTGGGCGAAATTCCCGTGCGCACGTTTCGTCCCGATCCCAAGAATCCCGGCGCCGTGACGCAGCCCCTCGACCCCGACGGCAATCCTGACACGAGTTTCCTCGCCAAGATCCCGGCCGATGTGGCGTTCACCTTCCAAACGCTCGACCGGCACGGCATGGTGCTGAACATGGCCCAGACCTGGCACCAACTTCGTCCGGGGGAAATCCGCAACGACTGCGGCGGCTGCCACGCGCATAGCCAGAAGCCGACGCTGTTCGAGCAGACCAACGCGGCCCGCCCCGATTACAAGATTTTCGATCTGACCCGGCAAGCACCGTTGCTGACCACCAAGGCCAACGACCAATCGGGCCGGCAATGGGACATCAACGATGCGACCGGCTTGCGTTTCACCACGGCAGCCGCGACGGTCGAATACTATCGCGACATCAAGCCGATTTTCGAGCGAAGCTGCGCCGCCTGCCACACGCACAAGTCGGCCAATCCGCCCGGCAAACTCGTGCTCGACGACGACCAGATTGTGAGTCTGCCCAATGCCGACGATGTGCCCGGAACGTACTATCGCCTGGCGATGGACTACGCCGGCCGCTTCGGCCACAAGCCGATCATCGGCGCCTGGAAGGGGGCCAACGCCTCGCGCTACGTGCGTATGTTTCAGTCGCGGCGGAGTTTGCTGGTCTGGAAGATCCTCGGCGCCCGAACCGACGGCTGGTCCAATGATGACTTTCCCACCGAGACTGTGCCCGGCGATCCGAAGACGCTGGCGCTCAAGGGCCAGCCCGTGCCCAACACCATCGCCAACCGCAATCGCGCCGATCTCGATTACGACGGCAAGATCATGCCCCCGCCGGAAGCCGTCGCCGGCACCTATATCGGCCCCGATGGCCGGAAAATCAAGGTGGCGCCGCTGACGGATGAGGACAAACGAACCATCATCCGCTGGATCGATCTCGGTTGCCCGATTGACATCCGCATCGCCGGCAGTGCCGATCAGGGCGGTCGATTCGGCTGGCACCTCGACGACCAACGGCCGACCTTGACCTTGACTTATCCCCGCCCCGGATCCAATCCGCCGCTGACGCGGATGGTCGTGGGTATGTATGATTATGCCGGTCTCGATGAACACAGCTTCGACGTCCGCGCCGATTTCGCGCTCGAGGGGCAAGCGCCGGGGACCAACCTGGCGCCGAAGTTCCGCCCGGTTTCGCCGGGAGTTTGGGAATGGCGGCTTGCGGCCCCTGTTACCGTCCGCCGCGGCTTGCTCCGCGTGTCCGTGAAGGACCGGCAAGGCAACACCACGCGAGTGGAACGGACCTTCAGCGCGGGGCCTTAGGTATCATCCCTTGTTGAGCCTTTACCGGGCCTGTCGCCCGGCCGAGGCGAACGACGACGATAATCGCCGTCAATAATCGCCGTCGCCGCGCAGCGCCAATTGGAAACAGCCGACGCGGCTGGGACCCATGGGACAGCGCGTTAAGATCGTTACTGCTGTCTTCGGACCATGTAGCGCGACAAGGAAATGCGCCGCTGGGATTGGTCGCGAGGCGCCGGCGCTGCCGCACAGCCGCAGCCGCCACATCCGTCGCCGCGCGTCGCCGCCGACCAGGACCGGTAGGCCCGCCGGGCGAGATAAACGCTCGCCAGGGCAACGAAGGCCAGGGCGACGGTAAGTTGCCAGTTCATACGCCGCTCCACAGGGAACCTACCTGGTACACCAGCAACGCGCCGAGGTAGGCTAAAGTGGTCATGTACACGAACGTGAACGCCGGCCACCGCCAGCTGTGCGTCTCGCGTTTGATGACGGCCAAGGTTGAGGCGCATTGGCAACACAGGGCAAAGAAAACCATGATCGACAAGGCCACCGGCACGTTGAACAGCTTTCGCGTCGGTTCGTCGTCCCACGTCGCTTCTTGCAGGCGGCGCCCCAGTTGGAGTTGGTACCCTTCTTCACTGGCGTCGCCCTCGCCTTGCTGGAAGATCAACCCCAGCGTGCCCACCATGACCTCACGGGCCGGGAAACTCGCCAGCGCCGCCAGACCGATGCGCCAGTCCCAGCCCAACGGCCGCACCATCGGTTCCAGCCAGCGCCCCACCCGACCGAGATAACTCTGCGCTTTCCATGCTTGTTGCAGTTCGCGAATCTCGTCGTCCATCGCCTCGATCGTCGTCCGCATGGCCTGGAGCTGGCGTTGCTTGTCGCTGTCGGGCCGATCTTCCAGCTCCTTGGCCAGATCATCAGCTTGTTCCTCCCAGCGGTCGCGATCCGCTTGCCGTTCGGCCAGCAAACGATCGTAGTTGTCGCCGCTGGGGTGCGTTGCCGGGAAATAGAGCAGTGCCCAGATAACGATCATGCTGGCGAGGATCAACGTACCGGCCCGATAGACAAACTGCCAGCCGGCTTCGATGGCCCTGCGAGCGACGATCCGCACCGACGGCCGCTTGTACAACGGCATCTCCATGACAAAGACCGGCGTTTCGCCCCGGAGCAAGGTGCGCTTCAGGGCGAAGGCCACCAGGGGCGCCAGTACCAGGCCAAGGCAGTACATGGCAAACAACACCACGCCAGGACGCCACCAGCCCCAGTTGGTGATCGAGGCCTCCTCCGGGCTGGCGAGAAAGGCGCCGATCAGCAGGGCATAGACCGGCAGACGAGCCGAGCAACTCATCAACGGCGCAACCACAATCGTGGCGAAACGATCGCGGCGATTCTCGATCACCCGCGCCGCCATGATGCCGGGCACCGCGCAGGCCATTGACGACAACAAGGGAATAAACGACTTGCCGTTCAGCCCAGCTCGGGCCATCAGCCGGTCCATCAAGTAGGCAGCCCGCGCCATGTAGCCACAATCTTCGAGCACGGCCACGAAGGCGAAGAGGATGAGAATTTGCGGCAAAAAGACGAGGACGCTGCCGACTCCCTTGACGACACCGTCGACCAACAAGCTGCGCAAGGGGCCCGGCTCGAGACCCGCGCCGACCCAGGCGCCGAGCCACTCTTGCCCAGCACCGATCGCTTCCATCAAGGGCTTGGCCCAAGCGAAGATCGATTGAAACACGATAAACATGATGGCCAGAAACACCAGCAAGCCCCAGACGCGATGGGTCAACACAGCGTCGATGCGATCGGTCCACGAGGGGGGCCGTTGCACCGGACGATGCAGGCAGTCGGCCGTTGCCTGGCGAATCCAGCCGTAGCGCACACGGGCCTCGATGGCCGGCACACCACAACCGGCTTGGGCCAAGCGCGCACGAGCCGAGTCCAGATACTCGTCCAGATGGTTGTGGGTTTCCGTTTTGAAGAGTCGTTCTGTCTGGCCGCCAACGTCAATCAGTAAGCGGCGCAAGAGAAAGGAGGGGACGTCGCCCGCGAGTTTTCGGCCCAGCGACGCCACTTCTTCTTCAAAGGCTGGCGGAAACGAGGGCGCG
Source organism: Gemmataceae bacterium (assembly GCA_025056835.1). Lineage (GTDB taxonomy): Bacteria > Planctomycetota > Planctomycetia > Gemmatales > Gemmataceae > JANWVS01. Next base: position 4,791 of record JANWVS010000145.1, read on the forward strand.
AGCTTGGGCGGAGAGGCACCGACCGCCTTGGCCACGGCGGCTTTCAGTTCCTGGATCCCCTTACTTTTATTGGCTTGCACCGGTATCACGGGGACGTTCAGTCGTTCCGACAGCCGCGCGACGTCGATGGTGATCCCCTGAGCGGCAGCCACATCCATCATGTTCAGGGCTACGACGACCGGCACGCCGAGTTCGAAGAGCTGCGTGGTGAGATAAAGGTTCCGCTCGAGATTGGAGGCATCGACGATAGCGACGACGACGTCTGGCTTGGCCTCGCCCTCTTCGCGGCCGAGGATGACGTCCACCGCCACCATTTCATCCGGGCTGCGCGCGGCCAGGCTGTAGGCGCCGGGTAGGTCGATGACGTTGAAGGTTTGTCCTTGCCAATGGAACTTTCCCTTTTTGGTTTCAACGGTCACGCCAGGGTAGTTGCCGACGCGCTGATTCAAGCCGGAGAGAGCGTTGAAAAGGGTGGTCTTACCGGTGTTGGGATTGCCAACGAGTGCAATGGTGGGGTGAGTTGATTTCATGGGAAGACGGCGCTGCCCGGCGCCGCATGCGGCAGGAAGACTCGTACGCTCCGTTGCGCGGCTACATGGGACGCACGGTAATTCGGGCTGCTTCGGAGCGACGTAAGCTTAAACGATAGTCGCGCAAGCGAACTTCCATCGGATCGCCAAGCGGCGCCAAACCGATGACCTCCAACTCTTCGCCTTCGAGAATTCCCATTTCGTAGAGGCGCTGCGTTATGGCATCGGTTCCAGCCATCGCTTCCACACGGCCGCGCTGGCCGACGCCGAGACAATCGAGGGTTTGCATTGCACTTCAAACGTTATTGATACTGAATCTCAATCTTAATTTGGTTTACTCACCTTGCCCAACGACGTCAAGGGATTTTGGGCGGCTACTCCGCCGAGAGCGATACGCAGATGATTTCCCGATCGTTCCGTGCATAGACCGAACGATTGGCAAAGGCGGGATACGACCAGATGACCCGTCGGCCCGGAGGTGGAGCCATGGTGTTGGTGGGTTGCAGGATGCGAGCACGGCTGATTTCCTCGTAGCCCTTGGGCGTGAGGTTCGCGAGAATCAGGTCCCCCAGTTCATTGAACAACACATAGCGGTCGGTCTTGTCGAGGCGCACCAGGAAGGCATTGCCCCAGCGCATGGATTTGCCGGTGGTCGCCTGGTGCGTGGACCAGAGCCGTTCGCCGTTGGCCGCCTTGAGACAGCGCAGTTCGCCGTAGCTGCACACACCATAAATGTGGCCGTCCTTGAGGAACGGCGTGACCATAATGCTGTGTAACCCGTCGGTGTCGTCGGGCAATTCACCTCGGCCTTGACCTTTCCAGGCGACCGTCGGTTGCTT
>JANWVS010000146.1 GCA_025056835.1 Gemmataceae bacterium
CTGAGTTTAATCGCAAGACCATTCGGGAAAACAACATCCGCGTCTACTATTGCGACATGGTTCGCATTGCGCGGGAAGTGGCCAGCGAACCCGACCTGCAAATGCGGATGCAGGGCATTGTGCTCTTGGGCGATTTCCTGCGTTTGACCCCTTACGCCAAACAAGCGAACATGAGCGAGGAGGAAGTTTACAAAGGCGTCGAAAAGGCGTTGCGAAAATACTTTGGCAAGCGCGGCGAACAAGTCGTGCAGGATAATCTCAATTGTGTCAAACGCGGATTCAAGGACACCAAGGAAATCCCGCCGACTTTGATCAACGCTTAAGCCGAAGGTCCGCACGTGCGGCGTGACGAAACGCCGCAACCCAGTTCACGACGTGTCGTGATGTTACGCCGTCGACGGTCAGGACGAGCCAGGCACAATGACTCGCTTCCGCCGCCTGCGGTCAACCTCGGAAACCTAACCGGAGTGATATAGCCAATGTCTACCGCCGTACTCCCCAAAGTCGCCGTCAAACCCTCGATGAACGAGGCCAATGAGCGCGATCCGTACAACAACAACAGCTATGGCACCCTCGTCGACGGAAAATACAAGCTTGTCAGCTTGCCGGTGCTCGATGTCAACGATTTCAACGAGCGGATCATTCGCGGCTATGAGGAAGGTTGGGGCGAGAAAGACCTGCCTGCCGACCTCAGTGTGGCGCGGTCTTTGATTCCAGCCGGTACGGCCACCCTGCGCGACTTCAGCAACATCGCTCCGGAGATTCCCGAATACATTCCCGAAAATTGCACCGGCTGCATGGACTGCGTTACGGAATGTCCCGATACCGCCATCCTCGGCAAGGTGCTTGCCGAAGACGAACTCGAACAACGTTTGCAGCTGATCCCCGAAGCCGACCGCGAGATGTTCAAGCGGCAGTGGGCCAAAACGAAAAAGTATTACGAGGCAGGTAAGAAGAAGGTCGGCCAGGGCGGCATGTTCAACATCATCATCGACCCCTCCAAGTGCAAGGGCTGCGCCGAGTGCGTCACCGTTTGCGACGACCACGCCTTGAAGATGATCACCAAGACCGATGAGGTCATGACCAAGGCGCGGAAAAGCCACCGCTATTTCAAAAGCATCGGCCCCAGCAACAATAAATACATCAGCGACAGTCTGCTGATCGACATGATGCTCAAGGAAGAAACGCATTTATACGTCGGCGGCGCCGGTTCCTGCGCGGGTTGCGGCGAAGGCACGGCCTTGCGCATGCTCTGTTCTGCCACCGGCTCGAAATACGGCGATCAGTGGGCCATTGTCGCCGCCACGGGCTGCAACACCGTTTACACTTCGACCTACCCCTACAACCCCTACCTCGTCCCGTGGACCAATTCGCTTTTCGAAAATGCTCCGGCAGATGCTATCGGAGTGCGGATGCGTTGGGACCAGATGGGGTGGCACGACAAACCGATTTGGTGCATCGGCGGCGACGGCGCCATGTTCGACATCGGCTTCCAGTCTCTCTCCCGTATGCTGGCCTCGGGAATGAACATCAAGGTCTTTGTGCTAGACACGCAGGTCTACTCCAACACCGGCGGGCAGGCCTCGACCTCCTCGTACACCGGCCAGAACACCAAGATGTCGGTCCACGGCAAGGCCCTCGGCGGCAAACAGGAGCGGCGCAAGGAAATTGCCCAAATCGCCATGATGCATCCGCGGACCTACGTTGCCCAGACAACCTGTGCCCACGTCAACCACTTTTACAAGTCGGTCCTTGGGGCCTTGGAATTCGATGGACCGGCCATTGTCGTCTGCTACACGACTTGCCAACCGGAGCACGGCGTCGCCGACAACATGGCCAGCGAACAAGCTCGCCTTGCCGTCGATACGCGCGCCTTCCCTCTGCTGGTGTACGATCCCCGCAAAGGGGATAAAATTCGCGAACGTCTTTCCCTGCAAGGCAATCCGGCGGTCAAGGACGATTGGTACCGCAATCCCAAGACGGGCGAAGAGATTACCTTTATTGACTTCGCCCGCAGCGAAGGCCGCTTCGCTAAGCATTTCGACAAGGACGGCAACCCTTCGGAAACCTTGTTGCAAGCCAAGCAAGACCGGCTCGAAAACTGGCGCCTGCTCCAGGAACTCGCCGGTCTGCGATAACCGTATCCCTCACGAGCGTTATGTCCCGCCCCGTCGCGACGCACGAGTTTCAGACGCTCGATGCGGCCATCGAGTTCGTGAAACGAACGCGGTGGGAATTGCGCGATCTTCGCAAGGTGCGTGTCTGGAAAGACAAACTGCACATTATCGACATCAATCACGATTATTTCGAGCTGCGCGGCGTCGGTTACGCCGACGCCGCGATTGTTCCGCTTCTCAACATGATCAACACGGCGTACAATCCGCAGACGCTGCACCAACCCACCGATGCCGAGTATAAGGAATTCGACACCGGCCGCCGCTACACCTGGGCCCACGATCGTGTGATGTGAGTCACGCCGGCCCGTGGCCGTAGATGTGCTGAATCGGCGTTTTGTGTCCCCAGACGATTTGCTCGCGCGTCAAGCCGAAGGCGGCTGCGATGCGGTCCCGCTCGGTCGGACTGGGCGTCCACCGGCCCAGGACGATGGCCAAGACTCGTTGCTCGTCCAGGCCCGACTTTTCCGCCAACTGCCGATGATCCCAGCCGTGCTCGCGGCAAAGCTCATCCACAGCCTTTTGTGCGATCATTGGCGTCCTCCCTTAAGGCGTTCGCCCGAACTGCGGTCCATGACCGTACAGATGTTGTACTTCGTGGCGATGTCCCCAGGCAATCTCCTCGCGCGTCAGGTTGAAAACCGCGGCGATTCGCTCGCGCTCCGTGGGGCTGGGCGTCCAACGCCCCTCCAGGATCGCCAAGACGCGCGCCAGTTCCAGACATGCTCGTTCCGCCAGGAGTTCCGGCGTCAGCCCATGTTGGCGGCACAATTCTGCGAGAACCCTTCGTGCCATGGGAAGCCACCACAAGTCACACGTAAACTTGGGAGACAGGTTTGATGATCAATTCCGGAATCGAAACGTGCGGAGGCTGCGACGCTACATAAAGTACGCCGCGAGCGATGTCTTCCGGTTGCAAAATCCGGCGCCGGTGCTCCTCACTGACCGGCGTCGGTCGAAATTCCAGAATCGGCGTATCCACTTCGCCGGGATAGATGTTGGTCACGCGCACGCCGCTGTCCTTTTCCTCGGCGCCCAAGCCTAGGCCCAAGGCCGTCATCCCGAACTTGGAGACGGCATAGGCCAAACCGCCCAACGGGGTGGCTCGCTTGCCGGCGATACTGTTGATATTGATGATCAAACCGCTCTTGCGGGCCGCCATACCCGGGAACGCGGCATGAATACAGTAGAAGGCACCGTCGAGATTGGTGCGCAGCAACCGTTGCCAGACTTCCGGAGTCAACTGACGAAAGGCGCGTTCTTTGACGTTCGTGCCGGCATTGTTCACCAAGATATCGATTTTCCCGAAACGCTGCTCGGTTGCCTCGACGAGTCTGCGCGCCTGGTCCGGGTCCGCGACGTCTGCGGCATGGCAGTACATACGGTCTCCGCCGGCGAGCAGTTTGGCGGCATCGTTGAGTTTGTTGGCGTCGCGGCCGGCGATGACGACTTGAGCACCGGCTTGGAGGAAGAGCCGTGCGCAGGCCAAGCCGATACCGCTGCCGCCGCCGGTGATCAGCACGACGCTGCCGCGGAAATCGTTCATCCGGTTAAGGTAAGGCGCCGGCCGCCCGTCAGCCAGAGCGGTTCGATCTCGCCATAAGTCCTTTTGCGTCGGTTGTACACCGACCCGGCTCGTTCGAAAAATAACGACCTGCCCCGCAACCGAACCGTCCTGGCCGTCGGCAAGTGTCGTTGTCGGCTACCAGAGGGGATTGGTATAATATGCCGATCGACGATTCCTTCAGGACCTACGTTCCATGAACACCGAACTACGCCGGCGCTTGGACGAGATTCTCTCGCGTCTCAATCAACTCCGAGACTCTCTTTGACATTCCAGGCAAGAAAGAGCAACGGCAAAGGCTGTCGGCACAGATGGAGGCCGCCGGCTTCTGGGACAACCCCGAAAAGGCTCGGCAAGTCATTGCCCAGATCAAGCCGCTCAACGGGTTGTTAAATCCATATGACGAGCTGACCAAGACCGTGGGCGACGTGATGGCCCTGTCCGAGTTGTGTCTGGAGGATGTCAGCCTCGAAGGGGAATTGGAGCAGGAGTTGGCGCATCTGGAGCGGCGCTTGGCCGATTTTGAGACCCGGGCCATGCTCAGCGGCCCTCAGGATGCTTCAAGTGCCTTTTTGCGAATCCAAGCCGGCGGCGGCGGTACCGAAGCCTGCGATTGGGCGCAGATGCTCCTCCGCATGTATACGCGCTGGGCCGAACGCCACGGCTACACCGCCGAGCTGATCGACGAGCTGCGCAACGAGGAAGCCGGCATCCGCAGCGCTACGCTCCATATCCAGGGGGAATACGCCTATGGTTATCTGCAAGGCGAGACCGGCGTGCACCGCCTCGTGCGCATCAGCCCGTTCGATGCCAACAAGCGGCGGCACACTTCCTTCGCCGCCATTGACGTGACCCCCGACATCGAGGGCACAATCCACATCGAAATCCGCGAAGAAGACCTGCGCCGCGACGTTTTCCGCTCCGGCGGCCCCGGCGGCCAACATCAGAATAAAACCGAGTCCGGCGTGCGCTTCACGCACTTGCCCACCGGCATCTCGGCCGAGAGCCGCAACGAACGCAGCCAGCACAAGAACGCCGCCACCGCCTTGGCCCTGCTCAAGGCCAAACTCTATATGATCGAGGAACAAAAGCAACGCGCTCAGATCGAGAAAGCCTACGACGAAAAAGGCGAAGTTTCCTGGGGCTACCAGATCCGAAACTACGTACTCCAGCCTTACACCCTCGTCAAAGACGTTCGCACCGACGTGCAAACCTCGCAAGTGCAAAACGTGCTCGACGGGGAAATTGATGAGTTCATCCAGGCCTACTTACGGCAGAAAACGGAGAAGGAGCACAAGAAGAAGGCCGTCGCGTCGTGATAGTTCCCTTCCCCGCCGCGGCGCCGTGGAGCGACGGCTCCACAATGCCGACGGCCACCCACGATCGGAGGTACGAGGTAATCGCCATGCGGGTATTCATCGCCGTTGCCGGTTGCTGGCTTATCCTTGGAACGTCGGCCGCGGGAATGGAAAGCCCCGAGGCGGCGCGGCCGATCGGCGTGGGCGACAAGGCACCGGATTTGACTTTCAAAGACATCCGCTATCTGCCGCGCTCTTTGGCAGATTTCGGCCCCAAGAAAGCGTTTGTGCTGGCGTTCACAACCATCGGCTGTCCGCTGGTCGAACGCTACCTGCCGGTATTGCAAAAGCTGGAGAGCGCGTATCGCGGCCGCGGGGTGCAATTCGTAGCGATCAACGTCAGCGCCGATGACTCGATCGTCGCCATGGCCGGTCAAGCGGTCGAGCACAACCTGGAATTCCCCGTGGTTCGCGACTTCGATCGCCGCTGGCCCAAAGCACTTGGAGTGACGCGGACGCCGCAGGTGGTGGTCCTCGATGGCGAGCGGCGGCTGCGCTACCGCGGTCGGATCGACGATCAATATCGTCTCGGTGGGGCGCGGGCCGAGCCGACGCGACGCGATCTGCAACAAGCGTTGGACGAGGTGCTGGCCGGTAAAGCTGTGACCGTGGCCGAGACCCCGGTGGATGGCTGCCTCATCCCGAGCGACGAGCGACCGCCGCCGATCAAGGAAGTGACCTACGCCGATCATATTGCGCCATTGTTGGCCAAGCACTGTGTCGTCTGCCATCAGGCGGGGACGGCGGCGCCGTTTGCCCTCGTGACGTATGGTCAGGTGAAGGCGCGGGCCGCCATGATCGGCGAAGTCGTTCGCGAACAGCGGATGCCTCCGTGGAACGCCCATCCGAAGTGGGGACGCTTCGCCAATCAGCGCGTGCTCAGCGACGCTGAACGGGAGTTGGTCGCGCACTGGGTCCGGTCCGGCGCTCCCGCGGGGGACTTGAGCCGATTGCCGCCACCGCCGCCGGAGAAGAAAGAACGTTGGTTGATCGGCACACCCGACTTGGTCCTCCAGGACCTCGCGACGTATAAAATTCCG
>JANWVS010000147.1 GCA_025056835.1 Gemmataceae bacterium
GACGCCGCCGGGCCGGCTTGGTCGCGCTCCTGGTGCCGGGCGGAATTTCTGCTGTGGCGCTTCAAGAACGACTCGGCCCCGCTACCTTTTCTCAGCACCGGACCAGCCGGCGATCCTCAGGCCGGCGTCCTCGGCAATCCTGCGACGCGCCTCTACGGCGACAATCAGCTGGATTATCAATGGAACGCCGTCGGCCGACTCACTCTCGGCTGGTGGCGCCCCACCCATCCCACCGTCGGTTTCGAGTTGAGCGGCTTCGGCACCGAAACCCACACCGTTCACGAAGAAGTCAATGCCACCGGCCTCGACGGCCATCCGGTGATCGCTAGGCCGTTCTTCAATTTGCTCACCGGACTGCCTGATGCCCAAACGATCACCTCACCGCAAGACCCACTGGGGGGCAAATACTTCGGCGGCATCGACATCTTCGGCGACAGCCGGACCTGGGGGGGTGAGTTGAACGTCCTGTGGCGGTCCGATGTGGTTGCGGCTCCGTGGCAGTGGCGCCTCCTCGCGGGCTTTCGCTACCTTGGTCAGAAAGACCAACTCCGCTTTTCGCAGTCGTCCACCGTGCTGGCCCTGGGCACCGTCGGCTTCGGTGGAGCGCCGGCGCCGATACCCGACATCGTCTCGCTGCGCGACTATTTCGAGACCACGAACCATTACTTCGGCGCCCAAGGCGGTTTCGAAGTGACGCGCCACGCGGGCCGCTGGGCGCTTGATCTCTCCGCCAAGATCGGCCCCGGCGCTACCGTGCAGCGGCAGCAGATCGACGGCCATACGCTGCTCACCGATCCAACCGGTTTCACGCAAAAACTGGCCGGCGGACTGTTCGCGACGCCCGACATCCTGGGCCACCACGAACGCTGCCGCTTCGCCTGGGCCTCGGAAGCCAACGTTCGCCTGGCCTACGCCGTGTCCGCCAACTGGCAGGTAAGCGTCGGCTACACGTTCTTGTATTGGGACGGTGTCGTTCGCCCGGCTCATCAATTGCCGCGCGGCGTCGATCCCCGTCAAGTGCCGTCGCACCTCGCCTACCTCGGTCCGAACCCGACTCGTCCGGCACCGTTCCACAGCGGCGATTTTTGGGCGCAAGGCGTGTCGCTGGGGCTGACGCTGCGGTATTAAGCCACGGCCGGGCCTCGGCCTCACACCTCAGCCCGGCAGCGGCGACCGGTGAAAATGGACGTGTTTCCACTTGCCGCCGATCTTGTGCCAGACCCGCGTTTCCTCGAAGGCTTTGGTCACGGCGGTGCCATCGGGCAGCTGCCGTTGGTTGAGCCGCACATAGCTCACGACAGCGACGTCGCCCATCAAGCGGACGTGGGGCGAGGCCATGGTCGTGGCCTGTGCGCCCGCGGCGGCGCCGAGCCGGAAATAAAAGTGATGGAACGCCAGCCCCTGCACTAACTGCCCGCGAGCTTCCGGCTCGAAGCAGGTCAAACTGGGATCGCACAGTTCCTGGTATGTCTTCCAATCGGCGCTGGCGATGCTTTCGAGCAAGCGGTGGTTGAGGGTCAACAAGTCTTGTTCGGCCTGGGTCATCGGCACGTTCTCCCCGGAGAGCGGTTCATAGAATTTACCTACGAATTAGGCGCATCGCGTGAGGCAGTCATGAGCAAGTCGGCGTATGTCTTCGACGTGAGCGAGGCGGAGTTTGCAGAGAAGGTGCTTCAGAAGTCCAAGGAGACGCCGGTGGTCGTCGATTTCTGGGCGCCTTGGTGCGGTCCGTGTCGGATGCTGGCGCCGCTGCTGGAGGCCGAGGCCGCGGCTCGGCGCGGCGAAGTGCTTGTGGCGAAAGTCAACACCGACGTGGAACAAGGCCTGGCCCTCAAGTATGCCATCGAGGCCCTGCCGACGGTGATTGCCTTCAAAAACGGCGAACCGGTTCTCGATTTCATGGGGCTGCTCAGCCCAGGCCAGCTCAAGGATTTTTTCGACCGCGTAGCGCCGACGGCAGCCGACCGCCAACAGCACGACGCCGCCCAGTTGGAAGCCACGGATCCGGAGCAGGCCGAGCAGCTGTATCGCCGGGCGCTCCAGAGCGACCCGCGGCACGAGCCGGCACTGGTCGGGCTGGCGCGTCTCTTGGTGCGCAAGCACCAGGACGACGAAGCCGCTCAGTTGTTGGAAAACGTCGGGGCCAGCGGCGAACACGGCGCCGAGGCGGAAAGGTTGGGGGCGATCATCTGGTTGCGCCGGCAGGCTGCCGCGACGGCCGCCGCCGCTGAACAACGCCGCCGCACCGGAGAATTGCCCAGCAACGCCCAGGTGCGCTACGATACCGGGCTGCGCGAGGCCCAGGCCGGCAACTACGCCGCCGCTCTCGAACACTTGCTCACCGCCGGCGAACTGGATCCCAAGTTGGCCGCCGGTCCCGTCCGCGAAGCGATGGTGAAGATCTTTCAAATCGTCGGTGTCCGCAGTCCCTTGGCCGACGAGTACCGGGCCAAGCTGTCGGCTTTGCTGTACTGAAACCGAGGCGCCGCGCGGCACTCCGCTGGTCACTCCGGCAGCGGCTTTCCCTTGGTCTCCGGCGCAAACCAAATGAGCACGATGCCCACGAGGTAGATGCCGCTCAAGAGCGTGAAGACGTGGCCGTCGCCCCAACCCAAGGGCTGGAACAGCGCCTTGAGATTGCCGAGTTGCAAGACGCCGATGGCGGCAATCACTCGACCGAAGTTGAATCCGAAGCCCTGTCCGGTGGCCCGCATGCTGGTGCGAAACAACTCGGGCAGATAGAGCGGCAACCAGCCGTAAAACGACGCCGTGATCGCCCCGGCGAGAAAGACGATTAACAGATAATAGGCGCCGTCGTGCGGCGTGGTCGTCAAAAACAGCGTGGGGATAATGGCCAGCGAGCCGAGGCACAGCAGCGTATAGGTGAGGCGCCGACCGAGCAGGTCCGCGACTAAAGCCGCCAGGATCGTGCCCACAACAGCGCCGATCGCCGACCAGATTTGCGTGTCCGAACGGGCCGTGGGCAAGGTTGATTGCCGCGTCGAGGGATCGGCGGTCACCTGGTCGGCCCAGGTCGGTGCCTGTTGCGTCGTTCCCCAGGTGCCGAGCAGGGCGACGCCGCTGAGGCAAGCAGCCAAGAGCATGCGGCGAATGATCGGCGGCCAGCGCAACGCCGCATCGTCGGCAGTCTGGGCCAGCCGCGACACGAAGGCGGCAACGGGATAAATGTAACCGACGGTCACAACGATCAAGCCGAGCACCGTGGCCGTGATCCGCACCGGCAAGGCCCACGGGGCGCCTACCCAACGGTGCAGATCGACGTCGGAGGCCGCCCAGGCCGCTACCACGCCGCAAGCACCCAGGCTGCCGGCGAGTACCGCCAAAAGATCGCGATTGGCCCAGTGTGACGTCGCTCCCTTGGCGCGTTCCTGTTCCCAGCGCTGAGACTCGGGCACGAAAAGGCGAATGAAGAACGTCAGCAGGGCGGGCAAAGCGCCGAGCATCATCAAGAGCCGCCAACCGCTTTGGTGCGGGCCGAGCAGGAACTCGACGGTCGCTTCCGACGCTCGGACGTCTTCCAGCAGCCAGGCGCGAAATTCGCGAACGTACGTCGTCAATCCGCGACCGACAAGAGCGATGATCAAATAGCCGACGTTGGCCGCGGCGCCGATGAGACCGGCCAGAAAGGCTCGCGAGCGGTCGGGCCAGATTTCGTTGATGAGCGCCACGCCCAAGGACCATTCGCCGCCCATGCCGAGGGCCGCCACGAAGCGCAGGGCGCCGATCTGCCAGGGGGCTGTAGCGAAGCCGCAAACGCCGGTGACCAGGGCGTAGGTCAAGACGCTCAGCATCATGGCCCGGACGCGGCCGAGGCGGTCGCCCAACCAGCCGAACAACACACCGCCGGTCGCCGCTCCGACGAGAAACAACGCGGTAATGACGCCGTTCCAAGCCACGACGCGCTCGGCTGGTACGCCCAACTCGCGCAGCGCCGGATTGGCCACCAGGGGAAACAGACCCATCTCCAAACCATCAAATAACCAACCGAGCAAGGCAGCGGCCAGGGCCATCCACTTGCCCAAGGACGTGGTTTTCGGGAGGGTGTCGTTCATGCGGGAAGTCCGTGAGCGGCTATCGGCCGGCCGCCGTAAGCAACGCAGCCAGCCGAGCAGCCAGTTCCGGGGGTAATGCCTCATGTTGGTCGCGGGCGATGAGACCGACTTCGATCATGTCTTGTAAGTGAACACAGTTTTGATCGCAGAAGCACATCAACTTCATTCGCACCAATGCAGGTAACGCGACCACGAATGTCCCCGGTTCTAGTTCTTCGCTTGCCTCGGGTGGCGGCGCCGGCAGCGGATGCTCCGGTCGAACTTTCTCGCCCGCCCAAAGCAGAGGCACGGCTTGTCGCGGATGCGGATTGGCGCGATCGCGGAACATTCCGACACCCAGTACCTCAAAGTAATCGAAATCGACTTGCAGCGCCGCCGCCTTGGTCCGCGGCAAATCGACTTTGCGAACGAGGTAGGTCCACGTCCTTCGTCGTGCGGACGGCAGCCGGATCCTTGGTTGCGACCCACATCGCCACCGCTTGTCCACCGACGAGGGCGTACGGCACGCCCGCAGCATGAAGCGCTTTGGTGATCCGTTCCAATCGGTCGGTGACGGCGTCAAGGGCCATGAGGTGGCGCCTCCAGGGACCGGCGGGCGGCGTTATCGTAATCGACGCCATATTATTCCTTGGTAATCACCTCATCCAAGTTTAGCAGCGTATTGCAGACGGCTGCGTAGGCTGCCAGTTCGGCGACATCGAGATTCGGGTGGCGCGGAAACTCGCCGCGGCTGACCAACTTCAAGGCCGCGTCCTGGTGGCCGCGATAGTGCTCCAGGTGCCGTTGCAGACTGTCGTGCAGCAAGTCCAGCTCGCGCGGCTGCGGCGTGCGGCAGGTTGTTAAGCGAAAGGCCAGCGTCAGCCGGTCGCGGGGGTCAGGCCCGGCGTGCACCATGACCCGTTGGGCCAGAACGCGTGCGGCCTCGACATACGTCACGTCGTTGAGCAGATTCAAGGCTTGCAGAGGCGTGTTCGTGCGGGTTTCGCGCACCACGCAGGTTTCACGGTTGGCGGCGTCGAAATTCATCATCGCCGGCGGAGCAACGGTGCGTTTCCAGTACGTGTACAAGCTGCGGCGATACAAATTCGGGCCGTGGTCGTGTTCATCTTCATCGGTGCCGTGCAATTCCTTGACCAGCCCCGGCGGCGTGTACGGCTTGACCGACGGCCCGCCGATTTTCTCTACGAGCAAACCGCTGACGTAGAGGGCCTGGTCGCGAATCATGTCGGCGGCAAGGCGGAGCCGCGGTCCTCGCGCCAGCAAGCGGTTGTCGGGATCGCGCTGGATCAGCTCCTTGGTCGCCCGCGACGTCTGCCGATAGGTGGCGCTGGTGACGATCGTTTTGAGCAAGTGCTTGATGTCCCATGCCGTCGGTTGCCGCTTGGCTTGCGACTCCTCTCCCGCCTCCAGACAACACTCCCGCGACGGCTCCATGAACTCGGCGGCGAGCCAATCGAGCAATTCCGGATGCGACGGCCACTCCCCCTGGGCGCCGAAATCTTCGACCGTCTTGACGATGCCGGTGCCGAACAACATCTGCCACCAGCGATTGACCGCAACCCGGGCCGTCAAGGGATTGTCTTTGCGTACCAGCCATTGCGCGAACCCGAGGCGATTGTTCGGCAGTTCCTTCGGCCACGGACCGAAAACTTCGGGAATGCCGGGGAAGACCCGTGCCCCTTTCTTGTCGTACTCGCCGCGAATGAGAATGTGCGTCGGTCGCGGCGTCGGCATTTCCTCCATGACCATCGTCGTCGGAATCGCGGCCTCAAACTTCTCCAGGGTTTCCCGAGCGTGCCGCAGGTTTTCTTCGGCTTCGCGGAAGCGCGGCGTTTGTTGGACGTAGTAGGCGGTGAGTTTGAGGGCCTGGCCCAAGGTACGGCGATGGGCCGGCACCGCAACGATTTCCGCAAGCGACTCGGCGGTGGCCAGAATCGCCACCTCGTCCGACGTGAGGACGCGGTCGAAGATGCACACCTCGTCGATCACGCCGTGGAAACGAGCGCCCCCGCCCG
>JANWVS010000148.1 GCA_025056835.1 Gemmataceae bacterium
TGCAAAAATCAAGCGATCTACAAGATCGCTGCCCGCTGGTCGGATGGCGTTGTCGCCGAATTGAAAACGTACGGGCTGTGTTGCGCGACCTGCCTGCCGGATTGGTTTCGCCGAGGCCGGGCCCGGCAACAGGCCACGCGGTTGCTTGCCGGCGAAATTCTAGAACCGTGCGGCATCTACGCCTTGCAACGCGGCGTTCGCGATCAACAATTGGAACGGCTAAGTGCCTTGGAACAACAATTAGCAGCCTCGGCGTGAGCCGCCGGCCCGAAAATTCTGCCGGCTCGATAGAATGCAGTTACCCAGTCCTTTCACGAACGCGCTCGTCCTCACTGGTCCGACCAGTTCCGGCAAGACGGCTCTCGGCGTGGAGTTGGCGCAGGCACTTAACGCCGAAATCATTTCGATGGACTCGATGGCCCTGTATCGGGGAATGGACATCGGCACCGCCAAGCCGACCGCCGCCGACCGCGCCGCGGTCCCCCATCATTTAATCGACGTGCTCGATCCATGGGAATCGGCGAGCGTGGCCTGGTGGCTCGAACAAGCTAAGGCGCGTTGCCGCGAGATTGAGTCGCGCGGCCGGCGCGTGCTGTTCGTGGGCGGCACGCCGTTGTATCTCAAGGCGATGTTGGCCGGGCTGTTCGCCGGGCCGCCGGCTGATCCCCTCCTGCGCCGCCGCCTCGGCGACGAGGCCCGAAGCCTTGGTTCCACGGCTTTGCACCGCCGCTTGGCCCAGGTCGATCCAGAGAGCGCCGCGCGCTTGCACCCTCACGATGTCCGGCGCGTCATTCGGGCCTTAGAAGTCTTTGAACTTTCCGGCAGCCCGCTTAGTGCCCGGCAAACGCAATGGCGTCGTGCCGCCGAGGCCTGGCGTCAAGCGCGCGCCGCCCCGGCAGCGACCGGTGATGCCGCCCTGGCCGAACGCCCCCCCATCCTCTGGCTGGACCTGCCGCGCGCCGAGTTGTACGCTCGCATCAACCGGCGCGTCGAAGCCATGTTTGCCGCAGGCCTGGTCGAAGAAGTGCGACAGCTGCTGGACTCGCAGCGGCCGCTCAGTCCGGAAGCGGCCCAGGCCCTTGGCTATAAAGAGGTAATCGCCTATCTTAAACGGCAACAGAGTCTTGAGGAAACGATCGCCCTCGTCGCACGACGGACGCGCAACTTCGCCAAAAGGCAAATCACTTGGTTTCGCCACCTGCCGTTGGCGCGCCCGGCAACCTTGGAATTGACACGAACGCTTTGGCATACCACAATGAAATGAGAAGAAGGACTGCAACAGCTAAACCTCGAACTTGCGGTTTTATCGGGTGAGGCAAACACCATGGCCCGAGGCGTAACTTTTCAGGTCCTTGACGGTATCGACAAAGGCCGCATTTTTCGCGATCTGAGCTTGCCGGTCACGATCGGTCGCGAAGAGGGAAACGTCTTGCGCCTTAACGACGAACGCGTCAGCCGATACCACGCCAAAGTTCAGATCGACAACAATGACTTCATCATCACGGACCTCGACAGCACCAATGGCACGCGCGTCAATGGCAATGTCGTGCAAATTCGCCGTTTACGCTACGGCGACCGAGTCAACGTCGGCCGGTCGCTGTTGCTGTTCGGCTCGAACGAGGAAATTGCCGCCCGCATGGCCAATCTGGCCCAAACCATGAGTCGATCGGCTGTACCATCGCACGGCAAGGGGAAGCTCGATGACGGTAAGACCGTTCAAACGGCTGGATTGGACGACGAGCCGTCGCAGGCTGTGGATTTTGAGCTTGACCTCGGTGCCAATGTGACCCTGACGCGCGACGCTCTGTTCATCGGCAATCGTGCTTTGCCGCCCATGCCATTGAAGATGACCCCGTCGCAAGCGGCGCGATTCGCGGAAATTCTTGATTTCTTACACCAAGGCCTGACCGAAGCGACCGCCAACATTCAAGCCAAGGAGGACGGCACCCAGGTCACGTTGGACTATGCCGATTGGCAAAAAGTGCTGGCCGTGCAGATGTTGCTCGCTCGATACTTGCGCCTCATTGCGGAACCGCCCGAGCTGGAGGAGTAACCCGCCATTCTGGACATCAGGGCGGCAAGCAGACTCCAGGCAGGTTTTCCGGACGCGGTGCTTCCTTTAGAATTCTTTCCACCTGTTCGATGTGTTCGTCGTCCACGCCCTCGCGGCGACGATAGCG
This sequence comes from Gemmataceae bacterium, assembly GCA_025056835.1. Lineage (GTDB taxonomy): Bacteria > Planctomycetota > Planctomycetia > Gemmatales > Gemmataceae > JANWVS01. The sequence continues at coordinate 2,181 of JANWVS010000148.1, forward strand.
ACGCTTGAGGCTGTCGAGCACATGTTCCCACATCGCTCGCGTCGGAGCTAAACCGGGCGTCCAAGGCTCCCGCCGCGCCATCCTGTAAGCAAAGCACCACTGACCTGCAAAATAAACGGCGCGGAGATAGCGGCGCGTCTTGGTTTGGGGGTCCCAATCATACCACTGGATTTGCAGCATCTAGTCTTTTAAGATGGCGCGGACGACGTTGCCGTGGACGTCCGTTAAGCGGTGATGTCGTCCCTGGTAGCGGTACGTCAACCGACGATGGTCGATTCCCAGGCAATGCAGCATCGTCGCGTGCAAGTCGTGGACATGAACCGGATCCGAAACGATGTTGTAGCTGAATTCGTCGGTTTCGCCGTAGGTCATGCCGGGCTTGATGCCGCCGCCGGCCAACCAGAAGGTAAAGCAGCGCGGGTGATGATCGCGACCGTAATTGTCGGCGGTCAGCGTTCCCTGGCAGTACACGGTGCGGCCAAACTCTCCGCCCCATACGACCAACGTGTCCTCGAGCAAACCACGTTGCCTCAGATCGCGAACGAGAGCCGCCGCCGGTTGGTCGGTGTCGCGGCACTGACCGGTAATCTGCCGCGGCAAGTTCGTGTGCTGGTCCCAGCCGCGGTGGAACAATTGCACAAAGCGCACTCCCCGTTCGGCCAGACGCCGAGCCAACAGACAGTTGTGGGCAAACGTGCCGGGTTGGGACACCTCCGGACCATACATTTCCAACACCTGCCGCGATTCCCGGCGGATGTCCACCAGCTCGGGTACGGCGGCTTGCATCCGAAACGCCAACTCATACTGCGCGATCCGCGTGAGAATTTCCGGATCGCCGGTCGTCTCGTATCGCCATTCATTCAAACGCGCGATGTCGTCGAGGATCCGACGACGGGTATCCGCGCCTACCCCTTCAGGGTTGGAAAGAAAGAGCACGGGGTCGCCGAGCGAACGAAATTTGACGCCTTGATATTGCGAGGGGAGAAAGCCGCTGCCCCAAAGACGATCATAGAGTGGCTGATCGGCCGGATTGCCCGAGCCTTGAGAAATAAGCACGACAAACGCAGGCAGGTCGCGGTTTTCAGTGCCCAGGCCGTAGGCGATCCAAGCTCCCATGCTGGGCCGGCCGGCGAGTTGCGCGCCTGATTGGAAAAACGTGATCGCCGGGTCGTGATTGATCGCCTCGGTGTGCATCGTTTTGATAAAACACAGTTCGTCGACGATCCGAGCGGTATGCGGCAGCAATTCGCTTACCCAGGCGCCGCTCTGACCGTGGCGGGCAAAGCGATAGATTGAGGGAGCGATCGGAAAACGTTCTTGACCGGCGGTCATGCCGGTGAGACGCTGACCGCGCCGAACCGATTCCGGTAAATCCTGCCCGTGGCGGTCTCGCAAACCCGGTTTGTAATCGAACAGATCCAACTGCGACGGGGCACCGGATTGGAAGAGAAAAATGACACGGCGAGCGCTGGGGCGATGGTGCGGAATCCCGGGCAAACCGTTGCTTTGACCGCGACCCGCTTCGGCTTCCAGCCAAGCCAAGGCGATGGACCCTAGACCGGCGGAGCGTAAGAGAAACTGGCGGCGACCTAGCAACGACGACGCGGTTTCACGCATCGGCAAACTCCGCGGCCGGCGTTCGGACGGTACCTAGACGCTGCCCCTATTTTAGCAGTCGCGATTGCAATGGTCCACGATCCAACGGTTGACATCGCGGAGCATATGCTCGTGGAGGCGGTGGGTCGTTGGATAAGTTCGCATGGTGACGTCGACGCCCGCGGCGTACAGTAAGCGCCAGTCGGCTTGCGCCAAAGACAACGGCACCACCGAATTGGCAATCCCATGGCCGATGAAGACGCGCTGGCCGCGGACGGCAGGCCACGGCATCAGCGGCCGCTGGCTGCGGGGAATCGCGCCATTGAGTGCGATGACGCCGGCGAACTTCTCGGGCAAAGTCCAAGCGAGACGATAGGCCAAGGCAGCCCCTTCATCGTGACCGGCGAGATAGATTCGTTCAGAATGGACGTGGTACTTACGGCGTGTTTGTTCGGCGGCGCGCACCACGTAACTTTCCACGAGCGGCAGTTGGCTGGCATCGCCCCACGACCAACAAAGTTCGTCGTGCTTGATACCCAAGCTGATCGGTCCGCGCAGGCTGATGCAAATGAAGTTGCGCCGGCTCAAGCGCGGGGCGAGACGCAGCATTTGTTCCTCGTTGCCGCCGTGGCCGTGCAGCAACACGAGCAGCGGATAAGGATACCGAGGCTCGTAGCCCTGTGGCAGAAACGTGCGCACCGGCCAAGGACGCGGCGCGTCCACCAACGAAGTGTAGAAGCCCTCGGCGGGGCGCGACAACGGCGCTTTGAGGTCGAGAAAAGTCATCGTCAGTCCCGCTTGGCGGCCCGGCTGCCGCAAGGGCAACCGGGCCGCGTGCTGCCTTGAAATTGTGCCTCCGTAGCGCTGGGTACTTGGAGGCGGCGTCCGCCCCGTTGCTGCTCGAAGGACTTGCCAAGTCTACGCGGAGCGGCGCAATCTGTCAACGCGGTTCTGGTTGAACCTTGAGCCAAAATGTCGTTTTTTTTGAGGTGCGCATCGCTTCGCAGCGGTTGCGCCGTTCCGCCAAATCAGTGAGTTTGGGCAGCCTGCGAGCGACCGTGACGCCTGTGGCGAAACTGGCGCTTCGCTGAAGGAACACCACGGCCGCCACCAGACGTGGTCGGCTTCCGTGGCGATCGCCGCGAGACGCGGGGGCCGCCGCCCGCGCCACGGCATAGGATGTCTGGGAGCTTGCGATGGTCTACGTCCTCAACGAGTGGTTGCTGACGCCGTTTCGCTTGGCGGTTCACCTTCCGACCGCTACCGCTGTGATCGCCGACGTGCACTTAGGCTATCGCGAAGCGCGGCGCGCGGCGGGCGACGCCGTCCCAGTCCGACCAATCGGCGAGCAACTGTTGCCCGTGCGCCAAGCGCGACGAGAGTATCCTTTTCGCCGTCTGGCAGTCGCCGGCGATTTGTTTGAGCGCCGTGCGCAGACTGGTTGGTTTCACGAATTTCTTGAGGAATTGGCGGCCCTGGAGGTGACGTTCGCAGGTTTGGTTCCTGGCAATCACGATCGTGGCTGGCAGAAGCTCGCCGCGCTGGGTCCGATGTTGCCCGACGGCCTGCTTCTCGGCAATTGGCGAGTCGTCCATGGCGATGTCGATTTGCAGGTCAGCCCCTGCGTCGTGATGGGGCATTGGCATCCGGTGGCCCGACATGCCGGTCGGCGCGTGCGGTGCTACGTGGTGGGGCCGCAATTGTTGGTGTTGCCGGCGTTCAGCGAAGACGCGGCCGGCGGCGACGTCACGCGATCGCCTCGGTGGCGCAGCAGCCACTGGTACGCGATCATCGACAACGACGTTCGCCGCCTGAACCAATCCAGCCTTGTGCCAAGACGAGCGCGCCGTTGAACCGCTCGTGTTGCACAACCGATTCGCGTGGCGGCCAAGCCACCGGGACCGGACTGCCGCGAAAAACTGCGCCGGCGATCAGCTGGCGGTGAGATTGGTTAGCGGTATCGGATCCGCCACCAGTCGTGGCCGGAAGCCTCACGGCCGTACCACCAGTAGCCGTCACGCCAGCTCAGCGACACCGAACGCCACCCCAAAGGAATCTTCGGGAACGGATACATCGGGCCAATGAACGGCCACGCTTGGTAGGGGTATAGCGTCGGATAAGCGACACGCGAGTAGTTGTTGTACGGCGCGAAAGTCGGCCATGCGTAAGGCGGCAACGGCGGCGGTTCCATGTGAGGGTTGGGCAGATTGTGCTGGGGCGCGGTAAAAATCGGCAACGGCTCTTG
>JANWVS010000149.1 GCA_025056835.1 Gemmataceae bacterium
GATGACCACGCGCATGCTCGGCGACCAGTTTTCCCGACTGATTATCGCGAAGTTCGCGCCCGAGACAGCGGCGCCCAGGACGATCGGTAGCGCGCCGCCGAGCGTGATGATCGGAATTCCCCACGGCACCAGGACCAGGATGAACATCGGCCAGGGAATCTCGTAATCCGCGATGTCGAGCCGTTTCAGGTTGCCATTCATAAAGTCGACGAGGGCTTGCGAAAATCGCTGATTGTACGTGCGGAAGCGCATCACCGCGATCGTGGACCATTCACCGTCGATTTCGACATCGATGAGGTTCTTTCCCTTGTGGGCGATCGGGGTGCCCAGCGGCAGGTCGATCGTTTCCTTCCGGTTCTTCTTGATCAACATTCCTTGTTCGTCGATGGCCGCTTCATAATTGCCTTTTTTGAGGGCCGCGGTCTTTGTCTTCACGAGGGCGCGAAACTTAACAGGCCCAAACGGTGCCGGTTCGCGGCGGCTTCGTCGCCCTGGGGAGGCCAAGGAAGGCTGGTCGTCGGCGTGGGCCGCGTCATCCGCCGTCGGCCGCGCCGATGCCGAGGGGACAGGTGCCTTGGCGGTCACGGCTTGTTCCACCGCATGTCCGTCGGCGCGAAACACTGCCCTGCAACAGGGGCAACGAATCTTCCTGCCCGCCGCGGTGTCGGGCACCTCCAGGATTTTCTCGCAAGACGAGCAGAAAACATTCATGGCAACGACGCAAGGCTGTGGCGGATTCGAGCGGGAGGTCATTATAGAGATTCTTCCACCGGCGGCGGCGCAGCGATCAGTCGATGATTTCCCAGCCGGCCTCGCGATATCCCGTTGCGCCGAGCCACCAGCCGCGGACTTGCGGTTCGGCATCGCCTAGCCCAATGATCAGATACACGACCTCCTCACCGAGGAAATTGCGGGCCAGATCGGCAGGGCTGGGCACCGGCGCCGACGTCGGGTGCGAATGGTAAACCGCCAACTCCTGGATGCCGCGGGCACGCATGTCTTTGGCGGCCCGGAAAAGGCCCTCTGCGGCCGCTTGGTATTCGACCGGGCTGGCCAGCTCGTTGACCAGCGGGTAGCGCACTTCGACGCGCCCCGCGCCCTCGACAATCCGCCCCGCCAGGAGTCCGCAACACTCGTTCGGAAATTCGCTTTGTGCCTGGGCTACCATCTCGTCGTAAATCTGGCGAGGCAGCAGAAGTTGAAATGGCGTTGACACGTTTAGTGATCCTTCCGAAGATAACTGTTCCCATCGTGGGGCAAGTCAGGCAACCTGCTCCACGCAATCACAGGAATCCCCGCTCATGGCGCGCGACAAGGTCATCCTGGCATATAGCGGCGGCCTGGACACCTCGGTGATGGTGCCCTGGATTCGCGAAAAGTACGATATGGACGTCATCACCTTCACCTGCGACCTGGGCCAGGGAGACGATATCGAGAAAATTCGGCAAAAGGCCCTCAAAACCGGCGCCATCGATGCCATCGCTGTCGACGCTCGAAACCTTTTTGTCGATCTGTTCGTTTGGCCTGCGTTGATGGCCGGGGCGTTGTACGAAGGCAAATATCCACTGGCCACGGCCCTGGGCCGGCCGCTCATCGCCAAGCTCATGGTCGATGTGGCTCATGAAAGAGGAGCCAAGGCGGTGGCCCACGGCTGCACCGGCAAGGGCAATGATCAGGTGCGCTTCGACTGCACCTTCCAAACGCTCGATCCCTCCTTGAAGATTATCGCTCCCGTCCGCGAATGGAGCATGACCCGGCCGCAGGCGCTGGAGTATTGCGCCAAGTACAACATTCCCGTCGACGCCAAGCCGGAAAGCCCGTACAGCATCGATCAAAACATTTTCGGCCGAAGCTGTGAGGCCGGCGTGCTCGAAGACCCTTGGGACGAGCCGCCGCCGGACGCCTTTGCCTGGACCGTCGATCCCGTCCAGGCGCCCAACGAGCCGCAGTACCTCGAAATCGAATGGGAACAAGGTCGACCGGTAGGGCTGGACGGCCAGAAGATGGACGGCGTGCCGTTACTGGAAAAGCTCAACGCCATCGGTGGCAGGCACGGCGTCGGCCGTATCGACCATGTCGAAAATCGCCTCGTGGGCATCAAGTCGCGCGAGTTGTACGAGGCCCCGGCGGCCGTCATTTTGCACGAGGCCCATCGCGAACTGGAAACATTGTGCCTGAGCAAGGAAGCGAGCCGGTTCAAGACCTATGTCTCGCAAGCGTATGCCGACCTGATCTACAACGGCTTGTGGGCCAGCGCCTTCCATCAGGACCTTTTTGCCTTTGTGGCCAGCAGCCAGCGCTATGTCACAGGGGTGACGCGCGTCAAGCTCCACAAGGGCAAGGCCACGGTCGTGGGGCGGAAGAGTGAATTCAGCCTCTACAGCAAAAAATTGGCGACCTACGACGCCGGCAGCGATTACGATCAGACCGCCGCTCAGGGATTTATCAAGATCCACGGGCTGGGCCAGCAAACGCAAGCGCGGCGACAACTGCTCAAAGACGGCCGAGGCTTTGACCTGCCCGGGCTGTTGCGACACCAGAAATGAGGGGGGGGCGTCATGGACCAAGAAGTCATGGACCTCGAACAGTTGGCCCGATACTTGCGCCGCGACGCGCGTGAAATCAGCAAGCTGGCCAACCGCGCTCGACTGCCGGGTCGAAAGGTCGGCGACACGTGGCGCTTCGCGACGGCCGACGTGCAGTATTGGATCGAAACCCAATTATCGGGCTACACCGATGAGGAACTGTCGGCCCTCGAAATCGGCGTCAACCGCGGTGGTAGCCACGCTGCCTTGCTCGTCACCCCCTTGCTCTCCGAGAGCGCCATGGCCGTTCCCTTGGCGGCGACGACCAAGGCCTCCGTGCTGCGGGAACTCGTGAGCGTGGCCGAAAAGTCGTGGCAAGTTTACGATCCCGCGGCGCTGCTGGAAGCCATGCAGCAGCGCGAAGAACTCGGCTCCACCGCTCTGGATAGCGGCGTCGCCCTGCCTCATCCGCGCCGCCCGCTCCCTGCCTCGGCTCAAGGCGAGTCGTTTGTTGTCTATGCCCGCACCAGCTGCGGCATCCCCTTCGGCGCGCCCGGCGGGGGCTTGACCGACCTCTTCTTCCTCGTCTGTTGCCGCGATCGCGCCTCGCAGTTGCGCGTCTCGGCGCGGCTGGCGCGGCTCTTGCTTCGCCCTAACTTCCTCGAGCAACTGCGCGCCGCCGACACGGTCCACGACAGCTTGCAGATCATCAGCCAAGCGGAACGCGAACTGCTGGGCTAGAGTCAGTGCCAGACCGATCAGCCCGGAGCGAGACCGATCATCTCCCCCAAGCCGCGCCGGCAACCTGCGGCAAGCCATTCGACCCATACAATACCGGCATGGACAAGAAACCGACCGTGGACGTCGAGGCGCTGGCACGCCAGCTGCAAGACCGCCTGCGTCGCGCGAGGCCCCGCTGGCTCCGTTGGCTGCCGTTGCTCGTCGCCTTCGTGGGAACCGTCCTGGTCACCATTTGGATCGCCTATCCGGCTCCCGAGCGGCCGCGGGTGACGTTAACGGCCCTCGATACCCTCGTGACGGACGGCGGCGGCGTCGCCGTATACGCCTATTTCGATCCGGAAAGTCCTGATGAACCGCGCAGCGGTCTCAACGGTCTGGACGCACGATTCACGCTTAATCGTGCCGAAACGGGACCGGGGAAAGCGCCGCCGACTTCGGCCACGAGCGACCGGACCGGCCGGTTGACCGGGGCCTTGGACATCGGCGAGGCCGTCAAATCGGTGTATGTTGTCCGCCAGCAATCGCCCCTGAAGCACCAGGCCCCGCAACGCGACATGGCCGCGATTCACCGCTTCACCGCGGATGCTCCGCTGCTGTTGGTCGATGCGGAAACAACGCTGGCCGACCTCGACCCGCAACTATGGTCCAAGACCAATGTCTTAGAGATTCCGCTGCGGGCCGGAGCCGGCGAAGCCCTGCGCGCCATCCAAAGCAAAACGAAGATGACCATCGTCTATTTCGCCGTCGGCCTCACTCCCGCCCGCGAGTATCGCCGGGTACGCGATTGGATCGGCCTGAAAGCCGCGGAAGCCCAAGGGCTGCCCGACGGGCCGGTCTTGGGGCGCTTGCATTACGACGGCGGCACCGTAACTGAGGCCCGGGCGGAGTTGTTGGACGATCTGCGGCGGCGCTTCACCGGCCCGATCACGGCCGTCGTCCGTGGTGCCGACGCGGCCGAACAATGTCTGGCCCGCGCCATCCGCGTCGTCGCCACGGGCGGCGGTGATTTTCCCGCCGGTACCATCGTCATCAAGAATTGGCAAGAGCTGCCGGCGATCCTCGGACGCTGACCATGGTTTACCTTTCCCGCATTTACACCAGGTCCGGCGATCAAGGCGAAACCGGGCTGGGCGACGGCACCCGCGTGCCCAAGGACCATGTGCGAGTGGCTGCCTATGGGGCGGTCGATGAACTCAATGCCGTGCTCGGCGTGGCGATTGCCGCCGCGCCGTCGATGAGCGCTGACCAACGGACCTTGCTTCAGAGCATTCAAAACGACCTCTTCGACGTCGGCGCCGACCTTTGTCTGCCGCAAGCGCCGGACGAAGCTCCCGGCAAGGTGCTCCGCGTGCGTGCCGAGCAAGTCCAGCGCTTGGAGCAGGCCATCGACCAGTACAACGCCGATTTGCCGCCGTTGCAATCTTTCGTCCTTCCCGGCGGCACGTTGACCGCCGCCTGGCTGCACGTCGCGCGCACGGTCTGCCGTCGGGCTGAACGCGACGTCGTCGCCTTGGCGCGCACCGAGCGGCTCAACCCGCAGCTGGTGATTTACCTGAACCGACTCTCCGACCTGCTCTTTGTGTTGGCGCGCGTGGCCAACGACCAGGGGCGGGCCGACGTCCTGTGGCGCCCCGGCGGCACGTCGGGAAGCTAGCCCCGATCGTTGGCAACCCGCTACGTGCGAGTGAATCGCAAACCGGGATCCTCCTTAGGAGATCCCACGGTGCGGAAGGTGAAGGCACCGTCCTTTGGGACGGTGACGTCGGCCAACAACACGCCACCCGCGTCGGGTTCCAGCGACAACGTCGTTCCGTCGACGGCGATGGCCCCGGTCACCGATTGCTTGTTCTTTCCCTCGGTGTAGGTCCAGGTGAAACTGCGATCGGCGTCGATGGTGAGAGTGAACGTGGCGGGGCCGCGTCGTGCCGTCCAAGTGCCGACCAGCGCGGCCGGATCGATGGCGCCTGTGCTCGGCGGATCTTTGGCCGCGTCCAAGGATTGGTTCCGTGCGGCCAGGAGTTGCCGCAGCTGGGCGGCAACGCTATCCTTGGGCGCCAGTTTTTCGACTTCGCGCAGCTCGTCGAGGGCCCGGTCCTCATGGCCGCAGGTGAGGTAGTGGTAGGCGAGCACAAAATGTCCCTGGGCAGACTTGGGGTTTTGGTCCACGAACGCTTCGAGTTTGCGGAGTTGTTGCGTGTAGGTGGCGACGTCGGGGTAGAGGCTGCTCATGGTCGTCCAGTTCCACCCCGGCGCGACGGCGAGCACGGGGTGCAAAGCTGCCGCGGCATCGTCATAGTTGCCCAGTGCGAAAAGCAGCAGCGCGCGAAATTCATGGATGATCGCGTCCTTGGGCATACGGGCTAGAGCCTGGTTCACCAGCTTCAGGGCGTCCTGGTAATTGCCTGCGTGGAACGCCGACTGGGCTTCGCCAAAAGCCTTCATCCCGGGTTCGTTAACACCCGGCGGAGGCGGTTGCGTCCCAACCGCCGTGGCGGGAGGTGTGCCGGCGCTGCCGACGGCTTCGGAGGGCGGCACCGCCAGCGACACGGAATAGTCAATGTAGGTATCTCCCACGGCAACCGGGGCGACGTAGTAGGGGTTGTAGTAGGGAGCGAGGCCGAACCAGTAGTTCAAACGATTCCATCCCCATACGGTCATGCCGAAGATCATGGCCGCGGTGTGTTCTTCCCAGAGGTGTTGCCACCAGCCATGGCAGCCCCAGTAAC
>JANWVS010000014.1 GCA_025056835.1 Gemmataceae bacterium
CCGCCGGCACGCTGGCGGTGCAGCTTTGGGCCGCTGCACGGGTTTTCGCCGGCGGGGGCCGCGAAAGCTTGTCCCGTTCGGGCCAAGGCCATGAGCACCATGGCGGTATCGTCCGTGTCGGGATAAAAACCGTTGCGATATTCGAAAAACCAGCCGCCGGGTTCCAGTTGCGGGTTGGCCAGGCTCCAGTCGCCGGGACGCCGCACCTCGCGGTCCAAAAGCCACTGCACCGCGGGGACGACGGCGGCGGGCAGCGGCTCTCCCTCGTTGCCGCTGAGGGCCAGAGTGTTCAGGGCCAAAGCCGTGTCCCAGACCGGCGAAAAACACGGTTGCAGGCGGAGCGTGTCTTCCTCTTCAATCATCAAGTCGTCGAGCTGCTTCAGCGCATAGCGCATTTCAGGTGAGTCGTCGGCAAAGCCCAGGCACCGCAAGGCGATCACCGTGTAAATGATCGGGGGAAAAATGGCGCCGACGCCGTCGCTGTCCTCGAAATGTTCGCGCATCCAGGCGCTGGCTCGCCGCAGCGCTTCCTGTTTGATCGACCGCGGACCGTAGCGGTCCCACAACTTCACCAATTGATCGACGACCAGGAAGAAGTTGTGCCAGGTAAACAATCGTTTGCTGGGCGGGTGGGGCCAGTCGGTCGTCCGCGGCGGGCGTACAAACAACTCGGCAATCCCCAAGGCAGGCGGCAGCCGGCGCACCGGTTTGCACGCCGAAAAAATCGACAGCGGTACGACGATCGTTCGCGTCCAGCTCGACATCGCATACAAGTTCAAATACGCCGACCGCGGCAGAAACATCAGCTCCGGCGGGACGGAAGCGCAGCATTCGTAGGGCAGTTGGCCGAGCAGTGCCAGATAAAACTTGGTGAAGCTGTTGCACCGCGCTGCACCGCCGGCCGCCAGGATCAAGCGGCGAGCGCGGGCCAGGGCGGGCTCGTCCACACGGTAACCGGCCAATTTCAACGCGAAGTACGCCTTGACGGAAACGCTTACGTCGAGCGGCCCGCCCGGGTAAGTGCTCCATCCTCCCTCGGGCCGCTGCTGGGTGAGGATGTAACGAGCGGCCTTGCGCACGCGCTTTTCGCCTTCACGGCCGAGAAAGGCCATCAGCAGGATATATTCGGATTCGAGGATCGTATCGCCTTGAAGCTCCGCGCACCAATGGCCGTCGGGGCGCTGTTGTTGCAGCAGAAGTTGACGGCCGCGATGCAGCGAATCTTCCAAAAGGCTCGGCCCTGGGACTGCGAGACCGCCAGCCGCTGCGGTCGCCGAGGCAGAACGGCGCTTGGGTGTTTCAACGACAGACATGCTTGCATCATCCATGAAGGTTCTCGGGGTAGACAATCCGGTTTGCCTCCACAGCGGGTTATACCGAGCTTGTGCGAAAAGAACAAGGGCAGGAAGGCTACGCGATGCTCGTGGGATGCACCCAAGTTTGCCGCGAGTGCACAAGTAGCGTAGGCTGCCGCTCCACCTAGTAGCCCGCCGCTCCGCGCCGGGCTAAGTTCGGATCGTGGTCGACGCGGAATCGAAGCTAGAACCTACGATCGCGACGCTCAGCTTCGGAGATCGTGACGCTGCGACTTGTCCGCCGATCCAACGAGATATCGATATGCCCAGTCGTTGCTCTCTTGGGTCAGTCTCGAAGGAAGATGGCCTTGGGCCACCGCGACCGAGGCCTTCGTATAATATCGCGCGGATCGCCGGTAAGTCGGTGCGCAACCGCGCGGCGGCAAGGGAGAGCCTGTGCGATGAACCACGATCTGCGACGAGTTCTGCGAGCCGTCGCCTTCAGTTGGTCGCTGCTAGGGCCAGCTTGGGGATTCGGCAGCGAGCGAAAGCCATGCCTGCCCAGCAGCGGGCCGATTTGGGTTCCGGCGCCGTACCGTGCCGTGCCGCCGCCGCAGGTGGAGCCTTCACCCAGGATGCCGAACATCGCTCCGGTCCCCAAGGCGAAGCCGACGACAGCCGAACCGCCGTCGTCGTCGCTGAGTGAGCCGCGGGTCAAGGAAATGCGCCTGGCAAACAGTTCGGAGATCGCCCTGGAGGTGCCGGCGGGTCGGTGCCGCGTCGGCTTTTGGAACGTCACCGGCCGCGACATCACGTTGACCGTCAACGGTCAAGCGACGCCGTTGGCCAAGGACCAGGCGCTGACGCTGTACCTGGAACGCAATTTTACCTGGCAGGTCCCGGGCCGACCGCCGCAAGTGGAACGCATCGCCGACTCGGCGCTGAGCCACGAAGTCGTGCTGCGTCCGTGAAGGGGACAAGCCGGGGCAGCGGGCCAAGGCGCTGTCGCAGGCCCGCGGCGGCGCGGCGTTCTTTACTGCGGCTTGAGAGTGGCCGAGCTGGGCGGCTCACCCGACGTGCCGGCGGCTTCCTGGGCCAGCGGGCTTTTGATCGGTAGTTTGAGACTGAACTTACTGCCGGTGCCCACCTGGCTTTGCACGACGAGGTCTCCGCCATGCTCGCGGAGGATTTTGCGACTGACCGGCAGTCCCAGGCCGGTGCCCTTGGCACCCTTCGTGCTCACGAAGGGTTTGAAAATGTCGTTGATCTTCTGGGGAGGGATGCCGACACCGTTGTCGAGCACAACGATGCGGACCCAGGTTTCATCGGCCCGCGTGCCGATGGTCACTTTCGGATCGGGACGGCCTTCGACGGCATCGAGGGCGTTGCCGACGACGTTCAACAAGGCGCGGTGCAAGCCTTCCGGATCGGCGAGGATCAACGGCAGATGGTCGGCGAGGTTGAGGTCCAAGGTCGCTTTCAGCTCTTGGGCGCGGGCCTGCACTAATTCGGCGACATCGCGAACGACGTCGTTGACGTTGGTCGGCTCGGCGGCGGGCACCCGATCCTTGGAATAACTCAACATGTCCATGACCAGGTCGTAGATGCGGGCCTGGTTTTTCTCGGCAACGCGCCACCCTTGTTGAATGAGTTTGTCGTTTTTCTCCTCCAGCCCCATTTTGAGGATTTCGCTGCCGCTGCGCAGTCCTTGGAGGATGTTCTTGATGTGGTGCGACAAGGCGGCGATCGTTTGACCGATGGCAGCGAGGCGTTCGGCCTGGACCATGGCCTGGTGATAGCGTGTTTCCTCGACCGCCAAGGCTGCCTGGTGAGCGATGGCCGAGGCAAGGGCGAGGTGGTCTTCGGTGAACTTGCCCAAGGCGGTCTTTTGTTTGGCGAGGTCGCGCGTCGTGGATTGGGTATCAAGGTAGAGCACGCCGAGCGTCTCGTGTCGTCCCTTCATCGGCACGCAAATGACTTCCCGAATGCCGTAGCGGACGATGCTGGGACCGTCGGCGAAACGTTCATCGCTGGGAGCATCGGTCAGCAACACGCCTTGCCGCTGCTTGAGAACATGGTCGACGATGGTGCTGCTGAGTTGGATGACCTCTTGTCGTTCCGACTCTTTGCGCCAGCGGACGGCCTTGGGAACGGGGGGGCCGGCGTCGCTGGTGAGCATGACGCAGCCGCGATCCGCCGGCACGGTGCGAAGGACCAACTCCAGGATGCGGTCGAGCAGTTCGTTGATGTCGAGGATGTGGCTGACCGCCTGGCTGGCCTCGTACATAATGGCCAAGTGGGCCAGGGCGTTCTTGAGCCAAGGCGAGGCTTCCTCCGGCTTGGCCAGCAGGCGACTCCCTTCCGCTTCGCCAATCGTTTTGACGATGGCCGACGAAAGTTCCAGGTCGGGTCGAGTGATGAGGTTGATTTTCTCGGCGAGCTGGTCGCTGCGGGAGGGGGTGTCGAGCCGGCCGGCGGTGTAAATCAACAGCGTCTGCCCCAGGCCGATGTGGTCTCCGGACGCCAGCGGTTTGATGTCGACCCGGCGATTGTTGACGAAGGTGCCGTTGGCGCTGCCGACATCGACAATCGTGTAGCCGTCGCCTTCGTGGCGAAATTCGGCGTGGCGGCGCGACACCTCTGTGTCGTGCAGTCGAATCCGGTTGGTCGCGTCGCGTCCGACCGAAACGACCGCCTCGACGAGGTCAAACTGTTTGCCTTCATCGGCACCTTTGATGACGAGTAAGCGTGGCAAGGCAGGAGCCTTTCCCAGGAAACTCGCGTCGGTTTTACTCAGCCGGTTCAATGATGGCCGACATCGATCCCTTACAGCGCGGAATCAACGGATCGGGGCCAAAGGCGTGGATCTGTTCCTGTTTCAACTCGGCGCGCTCCTTGCTGGTGGTATCGACGATGACCCGTCCTTTGGTGTGGACTTCATAAGCCATCTGGTAGCCCCGTTCCTCGGGATGTCCAAACAGCTGTTTGAGCATGCGGATGACGTACTCAAAGCTGTGATCGTCGTCGTTGAGCAAGATGACGTGGTACGGCGGCTGTTTGCGTACCTTGTCCTTCGGTTTGGTCCGCGTTTTCACAGTCGGCTCGGGCAAGACGGCAATCCTCTCGTTGTCGTTCATTGTCCAACTCCCGCTCAACCAAGAGCCCGGCGCGTATGTCGTCCCCGGACGAAGCCTTCGACGACGCAGCGGCCCAGGTCCCCTGCATGACAGTATATCGCATAGCCGCGGCTCGTGCGGGCCATCTGGTCCACGAAGTTCACCAAGCCCGTGTAGAAATAATCCTCAATCAAAGCGAAGGTGCTGATCTGGATGCCCGCCTGCACGCACGCTTGCACTTCTTGGAGCGTGTGCCGGGCGGTCCGTTCGCTCGGCGGATAGGCCAGCACGAGGTCGCGGTTCTCGATGTGGGCGGTCGGTTCTCCGTCGGTAATGCAAATGATCTGGCGGTTGGCGGCCGCTTGTTTGCTCAAATGATGTCGGGCGAACCGCAGCCCCGCTTGAATGTTGGTGAAGTGTTCCGGCACGAACTCCGGTTGCTGGTCTAAAGGGATTCGAAGGAAGACGCGGCTTTCGAAGATGCTCACCGGTTTCGGCGCCGCATGCAAGAGGGTCCGTTCGGTCAGCGGCGTGGCATAGGTGTAAAAGCCGATGAACGTCAGCGAATCCTCCGGAAACTTCCCGCGAATCAACCCTTGCAAGGCCAGGGCTACCTTCTTGGCATGATAGAATTTCCCATAGCGATCCATCGAGCCGGACATGTCCAGCAGCACCACGGTGGCGCAACTCGTTTGATATTCCGTCTCGTAAACGACAAAATCCTGCTCTTGGATGTCAATCGCGGGATTCGCCGACGCATGTCGAGCCGGCGCCATCCCCCCGCGGATTGCCGCATTCTTGAGGGTCTCGTGCAAGTTGAGATTCGCGACGGGATCGCCGTACTCGTACGGTTTGCTGTCGTCGTGACGAACCTGGCCGACGCCTTTGAAGTCCGACGGGTGCTTGCCCGGAGCGTCTTGACGATGGATGTTGAACAACTCTTCCAAAGCGCGCGCTTCGACCCGCCGTACCCCCCGAGGACCGACGCGCAAGTTTCCTTGCTCATCGCGCTCCAAGTAGCCTTCCTTGAGGAGCATTTTCAATAAATCGGCGTTTTTGTCGTCGGCCCGTTCCAACTGCCGCAGCACGTAGGCGCCATGTTGCAACAGGTACTCGGCCAGCGTGTCGAAAACCTTCTCGGCCGACAACGGCTCAAACCGTTGCGATCCGTCCCATTGCGAGTATTCAAAGTAGGCCATGTCGATAGCGTCTCAGGTCAGCCTCCATTTTACCGTTGGAAAGCGCGGCTGCCTACCGGTTCTGGCGGTGGCTTTTGCATGGACTATGGATGCGGCACTATCGTCGAGGCGAAGAATCGCCCAGGCGTCGAGCTTCGGTCCTCGGTTGCAGCTTCTCCTTCGGTTCTTCGGCTGCACTTTTTTTGTTCAGCGACTTTTTGGAGCGCCGGCGACAAATCGGGTTCGCTTGGCGGGTCCGGTTGTTTTATCCGCCACCAGCGTGGGCCATTCGCGGCGGGGTGCGACAAACCAGTATTACTTAATATTACATCTTGATGGCCGGTGCCTTTCGTAATACTATATATAACGATCTCCGCAAACACGCTGCGGTCGCGAGCGGTCGGGAGGTGTCAAGGTATGCGAGCGCTCAAGTCGACGCCGACGCGTAGCCCGGTGTTGGTAGTTTTGCGTGGGACCATCCGCGCTTCCGGTTTTCTTCGAGCGGCTCAGCGCGCTGGAAGAACGATGGCGACGCGTTCGCGGTCCGCCACGGGGCTAAGGACTGCTGGGGTGGAAGGGGGCGCCCCATTCGTCGACAGTCCCATGCCGGCCGTACTGTGTTCGCGAAGTCTGCTCGTCGCCCGCTTGAAATCGGTCGTGAGCCCGACGGCTGCCATCGCCGCCAGGAATTAGAAGACGCCGGACGAACCGCGAAACCCCGATTCGCTGTTGCTGCAAGTGGCCATGTGGACCGGGAAAATCATACCGAACGATCTCCGTGGCCACGCCACCAACCGAGCAAACGGGTGGCGTGCGCGGTGGCATAACTTGGTGACTTACGATGTATTTCCCGAGTTCAGCGCCAAGGTTCGGCGCTTGGTCTACAGTCCGCTGGGAGTGTTGCTGCTGGCGGCGGCGGTGGCCTTATTGTGTGGCCTGTTGTTACACCCGCGCGTCCTGGCCTTGTGCGGCGGGCTGTTGACGGTCATCGCCGCGGGCTTTTGTTGGCCGTGGTTGACGGTCCGCGGCATCAGAGGCTCGACCGCGTTCGCTGGCGAGCGCATCGTCGAGGGAGAAACGGTCGGCGCGACGGTGAGCGTCGTCAACCACCTACCCTGGCCCGCTTGGGGGCTGGCGCTTCGCGGCGGCTACGACGACACCGCGGGAGACACAACGGCATCACGGGTGGTTCGGCTGGGTCCCATCGCAGCACGACTGCGAACGGTCCATCGCTGGAACTTTACACCGCCGCGGCGGGGCGATTATCCGCTCCACGTTCCGGTTTTGGCCACGGGCTTTCCCTTCGGAGTGTGGGAAGCCAAACGGCGCGTGACGGTCGACAAGCGTTTGCTCGTCTGGCCGCGCACCTATCCGGTCGGTCCGGTGCCTCGGAGCGATGGCGATGAGATGGTCGAGGGCCACGTCGCCCGCAACAAAGTCGGCAGCACCGGCGATGTCTTGGGGGTGCGTCCGTATCGCCGCGGTGACTCGCCGCGCCGCATTCACTGGCCGCAGTCGGCACGCCACGACCGACTGATTGTCTGCGAGCTACAGACCACCGCCCGGCCCGTGGTCCAGATCGTCCTCGACGCCAATCCGGCGATTCACTCGGGTCGTGGCTCGGATAGTTCACGCGAGTGGGCGATTCGCATCGCGGCGAGTTTCGCCAAGGGCTGGCTCGAGGCCGGCGCACAGGTTGGGATCGTCTTCCACGGCGTGACGATCAGTCCCGCCTCGGGCGTAGCCCAAATGAATCGTATTTTGGACAGTCTGGCTCGGCTGCCGGATGACAGTTCGACGCCGCTGAGCGAACTGCTCACCGCGCCGGCGTGTGCCGGTTTCCGATCGGGAGTGCAAGTGGTCATTACCACCGACCGGGTAGAAATCTCGGTGGATCGGCGCCACCACGACCGCCGTCGGTGGGTGATGTTGTCGTCTGCTGGTTTTGGCTCGGGCGACGACGCCGCCAAGGGCGGCGAACCGGAGCCGTTGGCATCGGGGCTTTGGTTGCGGATTGAGTCGGCGCAGCGCATTCCCTTGTTGCTGCGCTACGGCTGGTCGGAGGCCAAACATGGCTCGTGAAACGACGGTTGCCCTTCGGCTGGCGACCTTCCTTCTAATGGCCATTACGTACCTCGCCGTCGAAGTCGCTTGCGACCCCAGGGGCGACTTGTCTTGGTTGAGCGTCGCCTTCGGCCTGACCTTTTTCCTGGCGGCGCTGCTGGTTCAGCGGTGGACGCCGTCGCCGGCAACGCGGCAGCGGTTGCCTGGGGCGTGGACGCTGGTGATGGCGGTGCTGTTCGTCGGCCCGTTGATTCTGGAGCCGGTGCTGCGCGAACTGACAGGTCAGGGGCGTCCGCTCGAGTTGCAATTGGTCAACGGCTTGCGAATGGTGGGCGTCGGTTTGGCGGCGTTGGCGTCGTGGCCGCTGTGTCTGCGTTTGGCAGGCGTCGTCAGCCTGTTTCTCATGTTGTTTGTCTCGGCGATGGGCGACCAGCCGGCGATACCCTGGCTTTTGGGGGCGTATGCGGCGATCGGGGCCGTCTGGCTGATGTTGATGTATTCGTCTCGGATTCGGCAGGCATCTCTGGCCGTCGTCGAACACGACACCACGGTGGTGCTGGAACGAGCCCGTTTGCGCTTTCCTTGGCGGGAAATCGCTCTCTTCGCGGTGCTGGCGGCCGTCGCTGTGTCGTTGACCATGCTCGGCCCCTTGCGCGACCGGCTGACTCAGTGGGAACTGATGCCGACCTCCGGCGGCAGCGGCGCGGTCGATCTCTTCGCCCGTTTCGGCGTCGGCGATGGGCCGGAAGAAGTCGCCGGAGAAAATGCCCGCGCCGCCGGGATGGTCGAAAGCGACAAGCTCATCGAGGACAACCAAAATGCCCTGGTCGACATGATCAGCGACCTCTACGGGCCGCCGCACAAACCGCCCAAGGATCAGCAGCGCCTCGTGGCCGGCGGCTTCGCGGAGATCATCAAGTTCCACGGCAAGTTGCCCGAAAATCTTCGTCCGAGTCGCGACTTCGACACCAGCCGCAAAGGCCCCAAATCGCCCAAGAAGCCGGAGAGCCGCAAGGCCCGAGCGCTGTTCGAGGTTGACGGCAGGGTTCCCGTGCACGTCCGCGCCATGGTCTATGGGTCGTACGACGCCGAGTCAGCCCGATGGTTGGAAGCGGAAAAGCCGGTCAGCCGAATGATCGAAAGCGAAGACAACGACTGGATGCGCGTCGGTCATCTCAAGGCTTTTGCCGACTGGTACTCGGCGGATGAACGACACCGGCTCAAAGTTGCCGACCTGAAGACCAACCTGGTTCCCACACCGGCCTTGCTGACGCGCTTTCGGATCAAGCGCGTCGACCGACCTCATTATTATGATTGGGACTACGACGGCGTTGTCGTCCTCCCCGGCAGAAAGCGGACGCCGCCCGGTGTCATAGTCCACACCGATTGCCGGACGTTGGACCCAGCTCGCCTTCCCGCCACGGCCTTCGTGTGCTGCGCTCCGGCGGGGGCCACAGCGACGACGTGGACCGAAGTGCCGGAACCGCTGCGTCCCGAAATCGACCGTCTCGCCGCCGAATGGGCCGGCCACCACGAGCACGGCTGGCCGCAAATTCAAGCCGTACTCAACAAACTGCGCACGACGTATACCCTTGACGAAACCGCGACGCCGCCGTCCGATCATCCGGCGCCGGTGCTTTGGTTTCTGACCGACTCCCGCCGCGGGCCGGATTACCTCTTCGCCACGGCGGCAACGCTGCTCTTCCGCTCGCTGGGTCATGCTTCCCGGATGTGCGTGGGCTACTACGCCGCGGCCGAAGCCTACGACCCGGAGACCGAGCACACGCCGGTGGGGCCGTCCGACCTGCACGCCTGGCCGGAACTTCTGTTGCGCGACGGCCATTGGTTGGTGGTCGAGCCGACGCCAGGGTACGAGGTGCTTCGTCCGCGTTTGCCCTGGAGCACGCGGATTTGGTTGGCATTGCAAACCGTCGGCGGTTGGCTCGCGTCCCATCCCTTCCTGGCGCTTGCCTGCGCAGCCGCGGCCGCGTTGGCGGTTTGGCAACGACGTGTGCTGCTGGATGCGTTGTTGGTGCAGATGTGGCGCTGGTTTCCGGGTCGCTCATGGCGGCAAACCGTCTTTGGCTGCCTGCGGGTCCTTGAGCGGCGCTGTCGTTGGCACGGTTGCGCTCGCGCTGCGGAGCAAACACTGGCGGCCTGGGCGGCGGCGCTGCCTCACGCAAGCGCCGCTAATGCCGACTTCCATGCGTTGGTCCGCCTCGGCGAATGGGCGGCCTACGCACCCAACCTGCC
Organism: Gemmataceae bacterium; assembly: GCA_025056835.1. Taxonomy (GTDB): domain Bacteria; phylum Planctomycetota; class Planctomycetia; order Gemmatales; family Gemmataceae; genus JANWVS01. Next base: position 9,907 of record JANWVS010000014.1, read on the forward strand.
CGCGCCGCTGCCTGTCCACGAAGTCCGCTCGATTTGCTACCGCGTCCTTCGCTCCTGGACCCCGCACCACGGCCGTCAGCGCACCCCGAAAGCGAGTCTCGCATGACCTTGATTCCCACGGAACCGCCAGGCCTCGGCTCCCCGGCCGCCCCGTCACCGATCCAACGGGTGCGTCGCGCCCTGAACTCGGTGCTGCGCGGCAAGGAAGAAGTGATCGAGCAGGTCTTGGCGTGTCTGTTGGCGCGCGGCCACATCCTCCTGGAAGACAAACCCGGGCTGGGTAAGACCACGTTGGCCAAGGCCTTGGCCGCGGCCGTGGGCGGCCGCTTTGCCCGCGTGCAATGTACCCCGGACCTGTTGCCGGGAGACATCACCGGCTTCAGTATCTTCAACCAGAAGACGCGCGAATTCGAGTTCCAGCCGGGGCCGGTGTTCGCCGACGTGCTCCTGGCTGACGAAATCAACCGTACCACACCGCGCACGCAATCCGCCCTGCTGGAGGCCATGGCGGAGCGCCAAGTCACCGTGGACAACGTGCGCCACCCGTTGAGCGAAACCTTCTTTGTGCTGGCGACGCAAAACCCGATCGAGCACCACGGGACTTACCCCTTGCCCGAGGCCCAACTCGACCGGTTCGCCATGAAGTTGTCGATCGGTTACCCCGATCGGCCTAGCCAGCGTGCGATGCTGGCCGCAGCCGTCGGGGTTTGTTCGTGCCACAACGATGTGACCGACCGCATCTTGGCCTTGCCGGAGTTGCACCAACTGCAGGAAAGCGTGGCTGGTGTCACCGTCGCTCCGATCGTCCAGGACTATTTGATTGATTTAGCGGAACGAACGCGGACACACCCCCGCATCAGTCTGGGCCTCAGTCCGCGTGGATTGCTGACCTGGCAACGCGTGGCGCAAGCTTGGGCGTTTCTACAGCAGCGGCCGTTTGTCACGCCCGACGACGTCAAGGCCGTCGCCCGCCCGGTCCTGGCGGTGCGCCTTGGCATCGAAGGGGAACCGCACGTCATCATCGATGAGATATTGTCATCCGTCGCCGTGCCGCTTTACGGTGGGTGATGGTCCGAGAAACAGGTACGAGCCATGATCGTTATTGTTCTCTTCTGGGGGTTCGTGTTGCGCTTGGGGCAAGCCGTGCTCGAGGCCGCGCTGACGCTCTTGGTCGGCCTGCTCGTGGCCGGTGTGCTCCGCCGCATGGTCGGACCGGCGGGAACGCGGAAATTATTCGGTCGCGGCCTGAGCGGCTTGCTCCGCGGCTGGTTGGCGGGCATGTTGCTGCCGGTGTGCTCCTTGGGTGTGATTCCGGTGGCCCGGGAACTTCGCCGCGCTGGGGTGCCCGGCGGCACGATCCTGGCGTTTGTCTTGACCGCGCCGCTGTTGAATCCGATTTCGTTTCTCTATGGCCTGACCTTGGCCGAGCCGTTGGTGATTTGCTCCTTCGCCGCGGCCTCGCTGTTGCTTTCGACCCTGGCCGGCACGCTCTGGGACCGTGCCTTCGCCCGGCGGGAAAGCCAAATTGAGGCCGCCGAGGCGGCGCGCACGGCCGACGAACCGATGCCGGACGCCGGTCCGCGCCGGCTCCTGGCGGTGGCGGTCAGCGCCGCCCGCGAAATGGTCGGAGCCAACCTCGGGTACTACCTCCTCGGCCTGTGCGGCTCGGCGCTGCTTGCCGCCTTGATCCCCTACGGCAGTCTCCAAAGTACCATGAAGCACAGCGATTGGACCTCGCCGTTGCTGATGGCCGTGGTCGGCGTCCCCATCTATTCCTCGCCCCTGCCCGGGATGATGAAGATCGGCCTGATGTTCGAGCACGGCAATTCGGTCGGCGCCGCCTTCGTCTTGTTCGTTCTCGGCATTGGGACCAACGTCGGTCTCATCGGTTGGCTCGCCGTGACTTTTCGCCCGACACGGACTGCGGGTTGGCTGGCGAGTTGGCTTGTGATCATTCTTGCCTTGGCCTATCTCGCCGAACCCTTGCTCTACGACACCCGCAAGCCGGAACTCGATCACACCCACGCCTTCGACGATTACGCCTGTCCCTTTCCCCCGGACCACTCCGCGAGCGTGGCCTATGCCGACATGACAGTAAAAAAAGTCGGCGAACGCTGGCAGCCCCTGGAACAGGTGTCGATTACGACCCTCGTCGTCCTGCTGGTTCTCGGCTTGGCCATTCGTCGCCGTGAGCGGAATGCGGCCGTGGAACGCTGGCTCACCGATCGGTCGCTGTCGGTCAATCAACCACAAGTTTGGTGGAACCGGCCCATCCCTGGTCCGGTACTCGGGGCGATCGTCCTTGCCAGCCTGATCGTCTTCAGCATCGTCGGGGCCTACGTCTACTATCCTCCTCCCGACCAGGTGCTCGGCGACATGTCGCGGGTGCGGGCCAATGCCGTGGTCGCCGTCCGCACCGGTAAAAATGAGGAAGCCAT
>JANWVS010000150.1 GCA_025056835.1 Gemmataceae bacterium
TCCAGAGGGGGCCGTAGCCCGAAACAACGCCGGAAGCCAGCGCTGCGCTGCCTATCTGGCAAAAGAGAAAGAGAAGAAGCCCCTCCCTGCCCTGCGGGGAAAAGGCCAGCACCACGGTGCCGAATCCCCAGAACGCCAGCGCCAGCAGGATCAGCACGGGGCTGACGCCGAGCTTTTGCCCGGCAAGGCGCGGCTCGACCACCATGCCGATGACCTGTTGAATGGCGATGAGGCAGGCGGCCACGGCCACGCCGATCCCGGGATTATCGAATTGAATGAAGCTCAAAGCAATCGGCAACGCCGTGGCCACGAGACTGCCGAGGTACGGAATGAAGTTGAGCAGGAAGATGAGGATGCCCCACATGACAGGGAAATCGACGCCGAAGGCCATGAGCACCAGGTATGAGGCAACGCCCGTCATGGCGCTGACCGCGGTTTTAATCGCGATGTATTGGGAAATCGCCCGGTTGATGGCATCGATGATCGCCAGCAGGCGCGAGCCGGTGTCGTCGCCCAAGGCCCGTCGAACCCGCGGCGCGAACGTCGCCTTTTCGGCGAGAAGGAAGATGAAGTAAATCAGCACAAGAAATGCTCCGGACGCGGCGCTGATGAATGTCTCCGCCGCCCGGAGGGTGCGGGCGAAGTTGCTGGCGGCATCGCGCTGAAAGATCGGCAGTTCGCGAAGCATCGCGTCGAATTCGTCTTGCTCCATCGGCAGGTACTCGATGCCGCGGGCCACCAAGGCGCGAAAACGAGCGTGGTAAGACGGCAAGGCGAGCGCTGCCCGTTCCAAGTTGCGGCGCACCAGGCCCAACAGCGCGAACAAAGCGCCGACAACGAACAACACTAACGTGATCGACGCCAATCGGCGCGGCAGGCCGCGCTGCACCAGCCAGGCTTGTGCCGGCAAGATCAAGTAGCCCAGGAACACGGCGATTAACAGCGGTTGCAAGATCGGCGCCAGCTCGCGCAACAAGGTGTAGGATGCCAACACCAAGACGACGACGAGTGTCACCACCAGCAGTCGTGGCAACAACGCCGGCTGCGACCGGGACGACGTGGTTTCCGACATGGCAGAGTCCTCCCATCCTTCCATGCTTGTTGTACAACCACGCCGCCAGCCGATCGTCTCGTCGTCTCATAAACTAGTTGTCGAATCCGCCAGTCGCCCTCTCTCCAAGCGCAACGAGGCAGCCATGAGCAATCTGACGCGCCGGGGCTTCTTGAGTGCCGGCACCGCCGCGGCCGGCAGCTTCCTGGCGGAGCAAGCCGCCGGGGGGCAGGCTCCGAACCGAACCGGCGAGGGGCCGCGTTTCAAGCTCGGCATCGTCACTTACAACATTGCCGCCACCTGGGACGTGCCGACAATCCTGCGCATTTGCCGCGCTGTGGGTTTGGCGGCCGTCGAGCTGCGGACCACTCACCGCCATGGCGTCGAACCGAACCTCAGCCCCGCAGCCCGTAAGGAGGTGCGGCAGCGCTTCGCCGATGCCGGCATCGAGTTGTGGGGCTGCGGCACCGTCTGCGAGTTTCATTCGCCCGACAAGGCCGTGGTCCGCCGCAACATCGAAGTCTGCCGACAATTCTGCCAACTCGTCCACGACATCGGCGGCAAGGGAGTCAAGGTCCGGCCCAACGACTTGCCTCCCGGCATTCCCGTCGAACGCACACTCGAACAAATCGGCACGGCCCTGCGCGAATGCGGCCGCGCCGCCCACGACAACAATGTCGAAATCTGGGTTGAGGTCCACGGCCGGGGCACGGCGCATCCCCCCCACTGCGCCGCCATCATGCGCCATGCCGACCATCCGCGCGTCGGCCTGACCTGGAATTCGAACAACACGGATGTCGTCAACGGTTCCGTCGCCGAGTATTTCAAACTCCTGCGGCCGTGGATTAAGTCGTGCCACATCAACGAACTCTATAGCGGCTATCCCTACCGCGAACTGTTCCGCTTGCTGCGTGAAACCAACTACGACCGCGTGACCCTGGCGGAAATCCCGGGGATGCCCGACGAGGCCAGCGGCGAGCGCCTGTTGCGCTACTACAAAGGCTACTGGACCGAATTGAACCGTCCGTGACCTGCCTTGGGCCGCGCGCAGGGTCGTGCGGACCTTTGCACAAGACCTGTTCCGACATGCTGTGTTACGATGTCGCCATCATCGGCGGCGGTCTGGTTGGGCTGGCGACGGCCCTCGCTCTCGCCAACCGGCGCCGACGCAAGTTGATCGTCCTCGAAGCCGAAGCCGACGTAGCGCAGCACCAAAGCGGCCACAATAGCGGTGTTATTCACTCCGGTTTGTATTACAAGCCCGGCTCGCACAAAGCCCGCAATTGCACAGCGGGCCGCGAGGCCCTGTATCGCTTCTGCGCGGAACACGGCATTGCCCACGAGCGCTGCGGCAAGATCGTTGTGGCGGTCGATCCGGCGGAGCTGCCGGCGCTGGACGAACTGGAGCGGCGCGGCCGGGCCAATGGGCTTTCGCGTCTGCGCCGCCTCTCGGCCGCCGAGCTGCGCGACCATGAACCGCACGTCGCCGGGATCGCCGGCCTGTATGTGCCCGAGACCGGCATCGTCGATTACCGCGCCGTGGCCCGCAAGTACGCCGAGCTGGTCCAGGCCAACGGCGGAGAAATCCGCCTGAAGGCGCGCGTAACCAATGTCTGCCGCCGCTCCAACGAGTTGATCGTCCAGACCGCCGCCGGCGATGTTCACACGGCTCATCTCATCAACTGCGGCGGTCTCTACGCCGATCGGCTCGCCCGGTTGTGCGGCCTGAATCCGGGCGTGCAGATCATTCCGTTCCGCGGCGAGTTTTATGAACTGGTCCCGCAGCGCCGCCACCTCGTCCGCAACCTGATCTATCCTGTGCCTGATCCGCGCTTCCCCTTCCTGGGCGTGCATTTTACGCGGACGATCCACGGCACGGTCGAAGCCGGGCCGAATGCCGTCCTCGCCTTTCGCCGCGAAGGCTACCATCGCTGGCAGGTGTCGGTAAGCGATGTGCTCGGCTACCTCGCCTTCCGCGGCTTCTGGAAGCTGGCGATCCGCCACTGGCGCACCGGCCTGAGCGAATTGTATCGGTCCTTTTCCAAGCGAGCGTTTCATCGGGCCTTAACGCGCTTGGTGCCGGAGCTGCGCTGCGACGACATCCGACCCTACGGCGCCGGGGTTCGTGCCCAGGCCGTCGACGCCAGCGGCGCCTTGGTCGACGACTTCCGTTTTGTCGCGGCGGAGCGGATGATCCATGTACTCAACGCCCCTTCGCCCGCGGCCACGGCCTCCTTGAGTATCGGCACCGCGATTGCCGATATGGCGGAGCAAAAGCTCGGATTGTGAGTCGGCAACAACCGAAGGAAGCCCAGCTGGACTGCGAGGGCTGGAGAGCCGCGCTGCCGGCCGCCGCTAGCCGCGCCGCTGGAACCAGCCGACGAGCATGATGAGCACGAACAAGACCGCGACGATGCCCATGACAACCAAGCCGAAGACCGACGAGCGGCTGCATTCCATACAAAGCCCGTTGCGGCCGGTGTGCTCGGGGCAATAACGTCGTTCGCAGTGAAGGCAGACGCTCCGAGCAATAGCTTGGCAGCAGTAGCAGGCGGGCGGCGTATAACCCTCGGCGGGTCGTGGCCGCCACCAACCGAATGCTCGGACCGTCGGCCGTCGAGCGGTGGTGACGCGGTCGGCAGGGGGATCACCGGCCGCAAAGGCGCCGTCGCACAGCTCACAAATGCCGTCGCCGTGGGCGGAACAGTACAGGGCGCCGCAATGGTAGCAGCGACCAACGGCTTCGGCGCCGCAGCGGTGACAGGCCATGGCGCAACCTCGTTGGCACTGAGACAAATGCCCCAGGGGCGAATCAGTAGTGCATGCCGTTCTTGCGCACGTGAATCATCGGCTGGCCGTCGCCGATCAAGTCGCCCGCTTCCAGGTCGGCGATGACCAAGTCGTGGTCGCCGGCCGGCACGCGCTGCACGACACGGCAGTCGAGGAAAGCCAGCGCCTCGGCCAGAACGGGAGCGCCATCGTCGCGCTCGCGCAGGTTGACACCGTGAAAAGCATCGTCGGCCAGGGCGAATCCCTTGCCGAAATGAGCCACCATGTCGGTCTGCGAAGCTTCGAGAATGTTGAGCGTGAAGCGGTCGCCGAGCGACAGCCAGGCCGCCACGGGCCGTTGCGGTTTGACGGCCAGAGTCAAGCGGGGCGGCTGAAACGAACATTGTTGCACCCAGCTGGCCAGCATCCCCGTCGCGGCCGATCCACGGCGGGCCGTGACCACAAAAATGCCGCTGGGAATGCGTCCCAGGGCCGCGGCAAGGCGGTGCTCGGCATCGCCGGCTTTCATGGCATCATTTCTCGCGCAATAACTCGACCACCAGCTTCTCGACTTCTTCGTGCTTGATGGCCCCCTCGAACTTCGTCCACTTTCCTTGCCGACTAAACACAAACTGGCATGGCGGCGCTACGAAGTGCAGCCGTTCCGACCAAAACTCGAACGGTTCGTCCAGCAGCAGATTCGTGAACGTCGCTCGTTGTGCCTTCAAAAATTTCAGCACCCGATCCTTGGCCCCGGGGTCTTCCTTGAGGTCGTCGAGAGCCACCGACACGACGACCAGCCCGTCTTTGGCATACTTGTGGTGCATCTCGACCAGATGCGGGAAGGCCTTCTTGCACGGCAGTCAAAACTCTCCCCAGAAATCGACCAGCACCACCTTGCCGCGCTGGCGAAGGACTGCTTCCTTGAGGGCCTCGTACTTGACGACGTCGAGCTTCACCTCGTCGGCCGGTTGAACCTGGCCGGGCGTTGCGATCGTCAGCAAGCCACACGACACCAGCGCTGCCGTCAGCATCCTGCGCATGATTCGCTCTCCTGGTCAAAGCTCCCATCGCCATCGTAGCGAATGCCGTCGTTCCGGCCAAGGCGCATCCGCCTCAACCCGACCGCCCGCCAGGGACGTTCGATGGTCGCGCCAAGCGTTATTTTTTCGAACACGCCAGGCCGGTTTACGAGGGATGCAAAAGGTCGTCTGATTCAAGGGAACAGCCCTGCTTACCGGCGGTAATACGATATAACGTCCCCTTCCAGCGCCGGCCACCCGGTTCGCCGGCCCGGACAAACTTCGCTTCAAACGTCAAGCCGCAGTCGCTCAGCGCGTCGCGGATGCATTTGGCTGGAATGCGATCATGGTCGGTCAGCAAACAAAGGCCGCCCGGCGCCAGCGCTTGCCGAATCAGCCGCACCAGGGGTTCGACATTGCGGCGCTCGTAGATCAAATCGGAACCGAGAATGACGGGGTATTGGACGTTCGCCGGCGGATGCCGCCAGTCCAGGGGCATTGTCTCAAACTCGGTAAAGCCATTGAGCCGGGCGTTGTCGGCGGCAAACTTCAACGCGCACAGATCATAGTCGCTGAACGTGACCCGCAATCCGCGCGCGAGGGCGACGATGCCGACCAGACCCAAGCCGCAGCCTAGTTCAAGAGCTTCGAGACCCAAAGGCCACGGTTCCTTGGCCACGACCTTCGCCAGCATCCGCGCCGCGGGCCACAGATCAGCCCAGTACGGCAGGTATTCGTCGAGCCGAAACGCGGATTCGACGGGCGGCAGGTCAAGCAACTTGTCGGTTTCGCTCGGCCGCTGGATGACAAAGGCCTGACCCTCGACGTAGACCGTCTCGCGGACGATCGGTCCAAGCCGCGGCAGGATCAATTCCGGAGGCGGGGCAGGGGTGTCGCTCCACATGAGCAAGCAAGGGGCCGCAGCCTGTTTCCGCCCAAAAGCTGCGTTCCCGTTTCATCCTAGCGAAGATACCGATTGATGAGGTTCTCCAGCATCTCCTGGCGGCCGCTGACGTTCGCGGCGGCCTCGCCCTTTTCCAACATATAGGCTTCCAGGTCCTCAAACTTCGCCTGGCCTTGCTCGATCTTCGCCCCGATGCCCGAATCCCACGAGGCATAGCGTTG
>JANWVS010000151.1 GCA_025056835.1 Gemmataceae bacterium
GCACCGTCTCGGGGCTGCCGACGATCGCGAAGACGCCCCGTTCGATGTCGTCCCACGTTTCTTGCGCCGGCAAGAAATACTTCTGATTCTTCAGAATGGCGAGCGCCGAGGCCGCGGAGGTGTAGCCCGGCGGCGTCAAGCGGATATTCTTCATGAGGTTCTTGACGAAATACCAGAAGTGCGGTTCAAACTCCTCGCGGGCTTGCTTATCGGTCTCGGCGACGTAAATCGGCACGCCCCAACCCATTTGCTCAGGGGCTGGACTGTAACCGGCCTTGGCGCAGGCCTCACGGAAGAGGTTAAACACGCGCCGAAACACATCGACGTGATAGTACGGAATTCCCATGTAGGCAAAACGTCGCTGCGCCACGAACTCGATCGTTTCCAAGCTGCCGACTCCCGGAATCCAGATCGGCGGGTGCGGCTTCTGAAGCGGCGTCGGCCACGGATTGACGTAGCGGAAATGGTAGTGCTTCCCGTTCCACAGAAACGGCCCCGCCTCCGTCCAGGCCTTCAAGATCAGGTCCAGGGCTTCACGAAACCGCTCGCGGGCATGAGTCGGATTAACACCGTAGGCGAAGTATTCCGGTCCGCCGCCGATGACCATTCCCGCCACGAGCCGGCCGCCCGACATGACATCGAGCATGGCAAACTCTTCCGCCACGCGCAACGGTGGGTTGTACAGCGGCAATGCGTTGCCGATGACGGCAATGCGGCATTTGCTCGTGCGCTGCGTCAGCGCCCCGGCGATCAGGTTGGGTGAAGGCATCAACCCATAAGCGTTCTGGTGGTGTTCGTTAACACAGACGCCGTCGAAGCCCAGTTCGTCGGCATAAGCTAACGTGTTGATGTATTCGCGATACAGCTGGTGCCCTTTGACCGGATCATAAAGCGAGTTCGGCAACCATACCCAAGCCGAGTCGTATTTCTGATCGAAATCGTCCGGCAGATAGGGCCACTGCATCAGGTGAAAGAAATAGTATTGCATAAGTGTCACACGCCGTGCAGCCGGTGCACTGGCGGGCCGGCGACCTGGAAACGACTGTCACAACAAACTTGCGACCTTTGCCGCCAGATCGCCGAGCCGACAGGCATAACCCCATTCGTTGTCGTACCAGGCGATGATCTTGGCCAAGTTGCCGACAACGAGGGTGTCACAGGCGCTGAAGACCGACGAATAGCTGGTCCCGCGCAGGTCGGACGAGACCAACGGCTCATCGCAGACACCGAGAATGCCGACCATCGAGTCGGATTCGTCTTTGACGTACTTGCCGCCGACGAGACACTTGCCTTCGGCGTAAGCGGCCATGGCGTCGCGAATTGCCTCCTTCGTTGCCGGCCTCTCCAAAAGGACCGTGAAATCGACGACCGAAACCGTCGCTGTCGGGACGCGAAAAGCCATGCCGCCGAACTTACCCTCCAGCCCGTCGATCACCTTGTACACCGCCCGGGCGGCGCCGGTTTCGCTCGGAACGATGTTCTGGGCCGCGGCACGCGCGTCGCGCAAGTCGCTGGCACCGAGGTCCTGAAGCTTTTGCGTGTTGGTGTAAGCGTGGACCGTGGTGAGCAGTCCCTTGTCGATGCCGAACGCGTCTTTCAACACGCGCACCAACGGCGCCAAACCGTTGGTCGTACACGAGGCATTGGAGATAACGTGATGCTTGGCCGGGTCGTACTTGCTGCCGTTGCAACCGAGAACGAACGTCGGCGTCTCCTTGTCTTTCGCCGGGGCGGAGATGATAACTTTTTTCGCCTTGCCGCCGTCGATGTGAGCGCGGGCCTTGGCGCCGTCGGTGAACAAGCCGGTGGATTCGATGACCACGTCAACACCCATCTCGCTCCACTTGATCTCTGCGGGATTGCGTTCCGCCGTGACACGTATCGACTGACCATCGACCTTGATTTCTCCCGGTTCCACCATTTTGCCGTCCTTGAGCACCGGTTCCTTGACGGCCAAGACTTCGGCGCCGAACGGCCCGTAGGTCGAGTCGTACTTGAGAAGGTGCGCGTTGGTGCTGGCGGGAAACAGGTCGTTGATGGCCCCGACTTCGATGGTGCCGGCATGGCGGGCCTTGATCGTGCGGAGCACTAGCCGGCCGATGCGGCCAAAGCCGTTGATCCCGATTCGTTTCACAGCCATGTTGCAAACTCCTTGGGTCGCTGGACATTCTCAGTGTAGATGCCGGCCGACGGCGAGCAAGGTCGATCGAGCGATTCCCAACCGTCAGCTGCGTGTGCCATATCAGCCGATGACGCCCTCGTCGCGGAGCTTCCGCACCGTTGCCGGGTCGAGCTTGAGAAGCTGTGTCAGCACTGCCTCGGTGTGCTCGCCCAAGCGGGGAGCCAAGCGGGGTAAGGGCAACGCCGCCCCGGCAATTTTGACCGGCGAGCCGACGATCTCCACCGGCTTTCCCTGGGCATCGCGAACGGTGACGCGCAGGCCGCGCGCGGCTGCCTGGGGACTGGCAAAAAGCTGGGCATAGTTCCACACCGGGGCATGAGGAATCTCGGCGCGCTGCAACAGGTCGCACCATGCGGCCGTCGTCCGTGTGCGAAACAGCTGTTCCAATTGCGGGATCAGCTCGCCGCGGTGTTCGATCCGCAGCGTGTTCGTCGCGAAGCGCGGGTCGCCAGCCCATTCCGGTCGCCCGACGACTTGGCAGAAGCGGCGAAATTGACCATCGTTGCCCACCGCGAGGATCAGCCAATCGTCCGCGGTTTCAAATGCCTGATAGGGCACGATTTGCAGATGCGCATTGCCTTGGCGCGGCGGGACCACTCCGCTGGTCAAATAAGCCTGGGCCACGTTGACCTGCGACGCCACCGTGCAATCGAGCAGGGCCAGGTCGATGGCGTAGCCGTGGCCGGACGCCTGCCGCGCCCAAACACAAGCCAGCGCCGCCGCGGCGGCATACAGGCCCGTGAGAACGTCGGCCACGGCGACGCCCACCTTGTACGGCGGCCCTTCCACCGGACCGGTGATGCTCATCAAGCCGCTGAGCCCTTGAATCGCAAAGTCATAGCCGGGTACGTCGCTCATGGGCCCCGATCGACCGAACCCAGAGATCGAGACCACGATCAAACGCCGATTGCGGCCGAGCAGTTCTTCGGGGTTGAGACCGAGTTTGGCGGTGCTGGCGCTGCGAAAGTTTTCCAAGAGGATGTCGGACTTTTCGACGAGGCCGTAGAACAGCTCGCGTCCCGCCGGTCGGCCCAGGTCCACGGCGACGCTCTGTTTGTTGCGATTGCACGACAGGAAGTAGGCACTCAGTTCGCCGGCGAACGGCGGCCCCCAGCCGCGCGTGTCATCCCCCATTCCCGGTCGTTCGATCTTGATGACTTCCGCCCCAAGGTCGCCAAGTAACTGAGCGCAGAAGGGACCGGCCAAAATGCGCGAGGCATCGAGCACGCGCAGGCCGTGCAGCGGACCGTACGGGTCGACGACCATGGGCATCCTTTCTGGAAGCCGGCGCTCGCGGCCGGTATGATGTTGTTGTAGGAAGGCTTGGTCACACCCGTGAGCGTCGCCGATGACCCAGACCGCTTTCGTCAATTTATATGAGGAGCTTGCCCATCGTTACGAGCTGCGCGACGAGATCCGGCAACGCGACGTTTGTCTCTTGCTGGCGGCCGATGCGGCTCTCGTCGCCGGGCGGCTCGCCGACGCCGAACGCCTGCGACGCCGTTTGCTTCAATTGAACCCGCACCATCTGTTGCGGCCATATGGCTCCCTGGTCGAAGCGATGAAATCGCGCGACATACAAGACTATATTGCCGACTTGCGCCGCCAATTGCCGCCGGAGCACGCCGAGCGACTCTTGCACGGAAGCAACGGCCAAGCCCCACCGCGGGCCTCCGACGCGACGCCGCAACCGAGCCTTCCCGCGCCGACCGTCCAGCAGACTGCGTCTCCGGCGGCGCACTATCCCGAACCGACGCCCCTTCCCGTGCCGCTGCCGCGCCGGGAGCTGACCGCTAGCCCTTATGAACGATTTGACATTCCCCTGCCCTCCGGACCGGGCTACGATGCGATCGGCAGTTGGGTGGCGGCGGGGTTGTATTTTCTGGTCTTTGCGGCGGTGATTGCCCTGGCGGCATACGTCGTCCTCCGGCCTATAATCCTCCGCTGACGCATGCGCCCCCCGAGCGAGGTCCTTAACGAGTATGCCGACTTTCGCTGGCGGAGTTTCCAGTACCTTGGCAACCACGGCGGCTTCTCCGGCGCGCGCTTATGGCGTCTCGAGACATCAGCGGGAGACTTTTGCCTCAAAGCCTGGCCCGCGCACGAGATGACGCCAGAGCGTCTGACGTCGCTGCATCAGCTGTTGGCCGATGGTCGTCGCCGTGGCCTGGATTTTCTGCCGCCGGTCGTCGCCACCTGCCGCGGACGAACATTTGTGGCGCACCAAGCACGATGGTGGGTGTTGACGGCCTGGATGCCGGGCACCGCCGACTATCACACCCACCCTTCGCCAACGCGCCTGGCCGCGGCTTGCGCGGCGCTCGCCCAGTTGCACTTGGCCTGGCAAGGCTCGACAACGCCGGCGCAGCCGTGTCCTGCCGTCCAGCGCCGCTTGCGCGCCCTGGGCGAATGGGAAGCACTGTTCGCCGGCGGTTGGCCGCCGACTCCGTCCCTCCCGACGCCGTTTCGGGACTGGGCGACGCGCATCGTCGCCGCGCTGCCGCGCTGCGTGGCCAGGGCGAGACACGAACTTACGCCCTGGACTGAGGTGTCGATGGTGTGTCATGCCTGTTGGTGCGATCCCTGGCACGATCACCTCTTGTTCACCGGCGACCGTGTCACCGGCCTGGTCGATTATGGCAGCGTCAAACTCGATCATCCGGCGGTGGACCTGGCTCGACTGCTGGGAAGTTTAGCCGGCGACGACGACGGTTCCTGGCAACACGGTCTGGCGGCGTACGCGGCGCTGCGGCCGTTGGCTCCGTGGGAATACGCGCTGGCTCGAGTCCTCGATCGCACCGGTGTCGTGGTCGCGGCGGCGAAGTGGTTGCGCTGGCTGTACCATGACCGCCGAACCTACGATAATCCCCAAAGTGTGGCCGCGCGGCTGGGTGACGTCGGCGGCCGATTGGAGCGAATCTATGGGCAACCATCAATACTGGTGTAAAGGAGCCGTCATCATGGCCGCCGTTGCGATGCCGACTTTCGCTTCGGCCGACGAAGCCGAGTTACGCAAGGCCGTGCTGCTGTATGCGTCGTTCGACGTCGAGGTTCGAGCCGATTTCGGCGCCGGCAGTCATGAGTTCGGCACTCGGACCGGTAAGCCGGGGGACCCCAAGACCTACGTTTTCGCCAAGGGATTCGACGCCAAAAACTTTCGCATCGCTCCCGGCAAGGGCGTGCAGGGCGGCGCTCTCGAAGTCCTCGACATCTTACCAGAGAACGGCCGGATTTACCTTCCCGTCCGCGGCCATCTCGCGTATCGCCGAGGGGGCTGGGGCGGCGCCGTGAGCTTTTGGTTCAATACCGATCCGAATACACGTTTGAAGACGCCGTTTTGCGATCCTGTGCAGATCACGCAAAAGGGGGCCAACAACGGGGGTATCTGGCTCGATTTCACGGCCGCCAAGCCCCGCCGCTCTCTCCGCATGGGCATTTTTCCCGCCGTGCCGGAGGGCCAAAAAGGCATCGGCGAGGATCATCCCGACGCGCCCTTGGTCACGATCCCGAACGTGGACTATAAGACCGGCGAGTGGCACCATGTCGTCCTTTCGTGGCGCAATCTCGACACCGGCCGGCCCGACGCTCATGCGGAGCTGTACCTCGACGGCCAGCTCCGCGGCGCCGTAAAAGATCGGGCGATCGCGATGGACTGGGACGTGGACAAGGCCGGGATTTTCGTGGCAGTCAACTTCATCGGTCTCATGGACGAATTGGCCACCTTTGCCCGACCGCTGACCGCCGACGAAGTGGCACTGCTGCACCGGCA
>JANWVS010000152.1 GCA_025056835.1 Gemmataceae bacterium
AATCGAGCTGCGCAAAGAGTAGCCGGCCGCGTTACCGTCCGTCTGTCGGCCACTGGAGGACCTTGGCGGCTGCTTGGTGCAAGAGCGGGTCGACCAGTTCGCCGAGGTGCTGACCCTCGGCGTTGGTCCGGGCATTGAACAGGACCGCCCAGTTGATGCCGTCGAAACGGCGGACCAGAAGCGCGGCGGTGCCGTCGAAGGCCCCGAGGTGCCAAGTGTTGTAGCCGCGTTGTTGCGGGCGGACGTTCCATCCGAGACCGTAGTAAACCTCGGCGGGATTGCCGTCCTTGTCGAGTCCCGGCGATCCTTCCGGCCGTGCCAACATCGCTGCGATGGTCTGCGGTTTCAGGATGGGGCACTTGTCGGGATCGTCGAAGGCGCAGGCGAACTTGACGAGATCGACGGCCGAGCTGAGCCAGCCGCCATGGGCGTCCATCGCTTCGAGGTACCAGGCGCCATAAGGGGCCGGCACGGGCTTGCCGAAATTCGGTCCCACGACAGCCTGGGCCAGACGGGTCTTGGGGTCGCGATACTTCACTTCTCCCGGCGCCCGTTGCAGCGTTTTGCCGAGCCGTGTCGCAGCCATTCCCAAGGGTTTGCAGACGTTGTCGCGGACAAAATTCTCGTACGATTGCCCGCTGACTTTTTCGATGATCCGGCCCAGGACGCAGTAACCGAAATTGGAATACGCAAAGCGGCTGCCGGGGTCGAAATCCAGCGGCCGACCGAGCATGTAGCGGATAATGTGCGTGGGACCGGCCGGCGGGGCGACGCCGACTTCCCGTGCGATGTCCACCGGTCGAAACATGGGATCGAACGACTGGTCCCGATCAAAGCCCGCTGTATGGTGCAACAGGTGGCGAATCGTGATCTCCTTCAGGCGCGGATCAGGGCGTTTTCCCGGCAACGGCTTGAGACCGAGCAATGGGAACGCTTTGTCGTCAAGCGACAGTTTGCCGCGGTCGACCAACACGAGAATGGCGGCGGCTGTGATCGGCTTCGACAGACTGGCGATCCGGAACAGGGCCGTCGGCACGAGTTTTTCGCGAGCGTCGGGGTCGGCCCAGCCATAGCTGCGGCTGAAGATAAGTCGGCCGTCTTTGCTGATGGCGATGGCGGCGCCGCCGACCTGCTGGTCGCGAACCAAAGTGGTCAACAATTCGTTGAAAGGGGCCAGTTCGGCCACGGGCGGACCGGCCGTCGGCACAGCCTCGCCTGCCCCGTATGCGAAACCGACTGTTGCCAGCAGCAGCGCCGCGCCGCTAGGACATCGTCTCACGGCTATCCCCCTGGAGGCTCTGGGTTGATAGGCTCAGCTTATCAGGCCGAGATTCGGGCAGCGATGGCACCACTGGCGGCCGCGAGTGGAAAACCCCTTGACCCGATGGGCTTGGTTCCGTGAGATAGTAAGTGGGCTGAATAATTTCCTCGGTCGGACTTGTGGCGAGGCCAGTGTGAACTCCATGACCAACGCCGGTCGGCCAAAACGCGGGGTGCCGGAAGGCCTCTGGATGCGATGCCCGCAGTGCAAGGCGGCCGTGTTTCGCAAGGAGGCGGAGGCCCGGCAGATGGTCTGTCCGCAATGCGATCATCATTTCTATCTGCCGGCGCGGGAGCGGATCAAGCACTTATTGGATCAGGACAGTTTCGAGGAATGGTTCAGCGACTTGCGGCCCAAAGATCCGCTGGAGTTTAAGGATCGCGTCCTTTATGGTCAACGGCTGAAAGCGGAACAGGCCAAGACCGGAATGTACGACGCGGCCGTGGTCGGGCGGGGTTTCATTCGCGGGCGGGCAGTGGTCTTTGGCGTGACGGATTTCGCGTTCATGGCCGGCAGCATGGGGTCGGTCGTCGGGGAAAAGCTGGCCCGGGCGACCGAAGAGGCCACGCGCCTGAAGCTGCCGCTGATCATCGTGAGTGGGTCGGGGGGTGGTGCCCGCATGCAGGAAGGGATCTTGTCGCTGATGCAAATGGCGAAGGTGTCGGCCGCATTGGCGCGCCATGATCGCGCCGGCGGGCTGTATTTGTCGATTCTGACGAATCCTACCATGGGAGGGGTGGCCGCCAGTTTCGCCCTGCAAGGCGACATCACCCTGGCCGAACCAGGAGCGTTGATCGGCTTCGCGGGCAAGAGGACGATCTGGAACACGGTGCGCTTGGAGCTGCCGGAAGGATTTCAGACCAGCGAATTCTTGCTGAAGCACGGTTTCATCGATCGCATCGTCCACCGTCGTGACCTGCGCACGGAAGTGGCTCGGTTGATTGACTACTGCGAAACCTGAATCCACTGGGCGAAAGTCGTGGCGCTGTTCGATTCGTTGAAGAACTTGTTCAAATCGAAACCGGGGACTCCTTCCGCAAAGAAGAAGCAAGTACCGGTCGTCGACGTAGCCAAGCGCTTCGAGCTTCTGGGGCGGACCGGTCAAGGAAGCATGTCAAAGGTCTATCGCGCCCGCGACTCGAAGATCGGGCGCATCGTCTGTCTCAAAATCCTCGATCGCTTGAAAACCGAGAAGTTCAACGCCCGCTTTCCCGGTTTAGTCCGACCGACCGAGGGCGAGATCGGCATGCTGATGCGCCACAAAAACATCGTCCAGACATTTGAACACGGTCTGACGACGGAAGGCGAAGAATACATCGTCATGGAATTGATCGACGGCGTGGGGCTGAACTTTCTCGTGGAGACCAAATCGCGCCAGCTGGAGGGCAACCGCGTCAACTACCTGCGGCAGCTCGCCGAAGGGCTGGAGCACATGCACAAGACCGGTTTTTTACACCGCGACATCTGTCCGCGCAACGTCATGGTCACCAACGACGGCGTGGTCAAGATCATCGATCTCGGCTTGTCGATCCCTTACAAACCAGAGTTCTGCCGGCCGGGCAACCGCACGGGCACGACTTTCTACCTGGCGCCGGAATTGGTCAAGCGCCAACCGACCGACCACCGCGTCGACATGTTTGCCCTGGGAGTGACGGCGTATGAGGTTTTCACCGGCACTTTGCCTTGGGAAAAAGCGACGTCGCTGCAAGTGCTGCTGAATTTGATGAACAGTCCCGGTCGGGATCCGCGCGAGGTCGTGCCGACGTTGGACGAGGAAATCGTGAAATTTCTGAAAAAGGCCATCGAGCGCGACCCGCGCGACCGCTTTCAAAATCCCGAGCAGTTCCGAGCGGCGCTGGCGGAGTTGCCCGAGGTTTGAAGAAGCCCCGGGACTTACGGCAATACCGTCGTCAGGACCTTCTCGGTTTGCGCAGCGCGGAAGCGGAGTAAACGGTCCCTGAGGTCGCGATCGTGGACGGCCAGGATCGCGGCGGCCAGCAGCGCGGCGTTGACGGCCCCGGCGTGCCCGATCGCCAGCGTGCCCACCGGTACACCGGCCGGCATTTGCACAATGGAGAACAGCGAATCGACGCCGCGCAAGACTTGCGATTCGATCGGTACGCCGAGCACGGGGAGCACCGTCTTGGCGGCCGTCATGCCGGGCAAGTGGGCCGCACCGCCAGCGCCGGCAATTATGACTTTCAGACCGCGCGCTTCGGCGCCGGCAGCGTACTCGAACAACAAGTCGGGGGTTCGATGGGCGGAAACGACGCGTGCTTCGTAAGGAACTTCGAGCTGCCCAAGCGTGTCGGCAGCGTGCCGCATGGTTTCCCAGTCTGATTGGCTTCCCATGATGATGCCGACGAGCGGTTGAACCGGCATGAGAATCCTCCCCGCGGTTACCAGGCTATTCAACCGTGAAGGCGTGGGATCGGCAAGCGCGCACGCCGGACTGGCGCCACGGCAGCAGGCGCCGGGCCCGAGGGTGCGGTGTCGGCCGTTTCGTCCCTTGCCGCTGTTGAGCAATCCCCATGTCCAGACGGTGCTGGGCAATCTGTTGTCCTGGCCTCGGGATCATTATCCCAGCCGTCTCGGAACCGTCGCGTTGCCGGATGGCGACGCCTTGGCGATTCACGATACGGTTCCGCCCCCGTGGCAGGTGGGCCAACCGGTCGCTGTCTTGGTGCATGGTTTGGGCGGCAGTCATCGTTCAGGCTACATGCGGCGGATCGCAAACCGCTTGGCGCTGGCGGGGCTGCGGGTTGTGCGGGTCGACCTGCGCGGCGCCGGCGCCGGGTTGACCTTGGCCAAACGGTTTTACAACGCCGCTTGCTCGGCCGACGTGCGCGCGGTCCTGGCTCAGCTACATGCCGCAACGCCGGCGTCGGCGCTGGTGTTGTTTGGTTTTTCCTTGGGCGGCAACATCGTTTTGAAGTTGGCGGGTGAGGACGGCGCGCGGCCCCATCCCGCTCTCAAAGCGGTCGTCGCCGTCGCGCCGCCGATCGACCTGGTGCGCTGTTCGGCGCTGCTGGAGCGGTTGCCGTGGTACGATCGCTTCTATGTCCGCCAGTTGATCGGCCAAGTGCAACAGCATGGGAAGCATGTGCCCGGGGTCGAGCCGATAGTTTTTCCAGCCGGGACCACGTTGCGGCAATTCGACGAGATCTACACGGCCCCGCGCTGGGGATTTTCCGGCGCCTTGGACTACTATCGCCGCGCGTCGGCGCTGCCCTGGCTGCCGAGCATTCGCGTGCCGACGCTGATCCTGACGGCGCGCGACGATCCGTTGATTGCCGTGGCGCCCTTCCTGGAAACGAGCTTGCCAACGTCCGTGTCGCTCGAAATAGTAAGGCATGGCGGGCACTTGGGATTTTTGGGCGGCGACGGCCGCGGCGGCATCCGATGGGCGGAAACGCGGATTGTCGCCTGGGCGCTGGAGCAATTGGAAAGGGGCCCCGCGTGAGCCGACCGCGAGTGAAACCCGACGACGCGCGGCGCGCTGCCGCGCCATCGGCTGCCCCTCCGGCGCGATGGTGGTGGAACTGGGGCACCATGCTTGCCGCGGCGGCGGTGGTTGCTGCGGTTTACTTTGTCATTGAGACCATCGCGCCCAGCGACCCGCAAGCGCAACGGGCCGCGCAACTGCGTCGTCACCTGGCACCGCCGCGTCTGAATCCCAAGACCCCGCCTGGCCCCGCTCCGGAGGGAATGGTCTGGATCCCCGGCGGCGAATTCTGGATGGGAATCGACGAGGAGATCTTGCCCGAATGGAAATTCCCCGGCGATCTTTATCACGACGCGCGGTATGTCCACAAAGTGTACGTCGACGGTTTTTGGATGGACCAGACCGAGGTCACCAACGCCCAATGGGCGCGCTTCGTGGAAGCGACAAACTACCGGACCGTGGCCGAGCGTCAACCGAACCCCAAAGACTACCCTGGCGGCGAAGAAATGGCGCGGGAGAAGCCGGAACTTTTCGCCGAGCCGTTTTCGTTTGTCTTTGTCCGGCCCAAGGAGCGAGTGCCGCTGCCGCGGACTCCCGGCGAGATTTACGCCTGGTGGCGTCCAGTTCGGTACGCCGATTGGAAGCACCCGGAGGGACCGGGCAAAACTGCCGGCAAGCGCGACAACTATCCGGTCGTGCAGATCTGCTACGAAGATGCTCTCGCCTACTGCAAATGGGCCGGCAAGCGCTTGCCCACCGAAGCCGAGTGGGAGTTCGCCGCCCGCGGCGGCTTGGATCGAAAGGTCTATTGCTGGGGGGACGAACGGACGCCCGGCGGCAAGTGGATGTGCAACGCCTGGCAGGGCGAATTTCCCAACGAAGACACCGGCGAAGACGGCTTCGTCGGACTGGCGCCGGTCGCCCAGTATCCCCCCAACGGCTACGGCCTGTACGACATGGCCGGCAACGTCTGGGAATGGTGTGCTGATTGGTATCAGCCGGATTATTATCTGTTGTGTCCCGAACGCAATCCTCAAGGTCCCGCCAGCGGTTTCGACCCTTCCGGCCTGGTAGCGGCCAAGCGCGTGCAGCGCGGCGGTTCGTTCTTGTGTGCCGACAGTTACTGTAAGCGCTACCTTCCCGGCGCTCGCG
>JANWVS010000153.1 GCA_025056835.1 Gemmataceae bacterium
TGCGGCAAGCTGGTCAAGAAAGCCCTGCCGGAGGGCGGCAGCATCATCATCTATGTCGGCCGGTTGGGCCAGGACAACGCCCGCCTGCGCCGCCAAGGAGTCATCGACGAACTGCTCGATCGAAGTTACGATCCGAAGCGCTACGACAAGCCAGGCCAGGTGCTCAGCGGCGAGAAGTACGAAATTCTCGACACCCGTACCGACGACTTCGATTTCGCCAAGGCCAAGGCCCTGGCCCAGGACTCGATCGTCAAGTATCCCAAGCTCAGTGCGATGGTTGGCCTGTTCGCCTACAACCCGCCGATCCTGCTCGAAGCGCTCAAAAGCGCCGGCAAACTGAAAACGATCAAAGTCATCGGCTTCGATGAGGAAGACGGTACGCTCCAGGGGATCAAGGATGGAGTGGTGGAAGGCACGATCGTGCAAAATCCGTACATGTACGGCTACGAATCGGTCCGCATCCTCAAGGGATTGGCGACCGGCGACACGAGCGTTTTGCCCAAGGACGGCTTCCTCAACATTCCGGCGCGGACGATCACCAGTGCCAACGTCGATGAATTTTGGGCCGAGCTGAAGAAGCTCACCGGCAAGTGAACTCCTCGTGGCGGCGCGCAACTTTCCCGGCGCTAGGAAACTATGATGGCTTCGCCGTCGCCGTTGCTCCGCGTCGAGGCACTCGACAAAAGCTTTCCCGGCGTGCGCGCCTTGGATGGCGTGAACCTGACCTTGGCTCGCGGAGAAGTGCTTGCCGTCATCGGCGAAAACGGCGCCGGCAAAAGCACGCTCATGAAGATCCTGGCCGGCGTGCAGCTTCCCGACGGCGGCCGAATCCTTCTCGACGATCGGCCGATTCGGTGCCACTCCGTTCACGAAGCGCTTCGGCTTGGTATCGTCCTCATCCATCAGGAGCTGAACCTGGCCGAGAATCTCGATGTTGCCGCCAACATTTCCCTGGGGCGCGAGGCCCACGTCCTGGGCTTTCTCCGCAGCCGCGCCATGCGCGCTGAGGCCCGGCGAGCGCTCAAGCTCGTCGGTCTGGACGTGTCGCCGCGGAAGCGCGTCGGCGACCTGACTATTGGTCAGCGGCAAATGGTCGAGATCGCCAAGGCCCTGGCCACCAACGCCCGCATCCTCATCATGGACGAGCCGACCTCGAGCTTGTCGCGGCACGAGACCGAAACGCTCTTCGGCGTCATTCGCAATCTGAAGGCCCAGGGAGTGAGCGTCATTTATATTTCGCATCGTTTGGGCGAGGTGCGGGCGGTGGCCGACCGCGTCGTGGCTCTGCGCGATGGGAAAAATGCCGGCGAATTGCTGCGCGGCGAGATCGACGAACGGCGCATGGTGTCGCTCATGATCGGCCGCGACGCCTCGGGCTGGTATCGGCGCGAGCCGTTGCCGGCGGGGGAGCCGCTCTTGGAAGTGCGCGATCTGGCGACCCAGGCTCACCGCCGGCACAGGCTGAGTTTCCAGGTGCGGCGGGGCGAAATCGTCGGCATCGCCGGGCTGGTAGGCGCCGGCCGCACGGAACTGTTGGAAGCGATCTTCGGCGTGACACCGCCCGCGGCGGGCACTATTTGCGTCGCCGGCCGGCCGGTGCGAATCCGTCACCCCATCGACGCCATTTGCGCCGGTCTGGCGCTCCTTCCCGAAGATCGCAAACTGCAAGGGCTGGTCCTCGAAATGTCGGTCCGGCAGAACATCAGCCTGCCGGGGTTGTTCCGCACACGGCTGGCAGGAATGTTTCTCAACTTCCGGCGCGAGCGCAGCGATGCTGCCTCCCTCATCTCCAGCTTGCGCATTCGCACTCCCCAGGCGACGACGCCGGTGCAGTTGCTTTCGGGTGGCAATCAGCAGAAGACCGTCCTGGCCAAATGGCTCAATCTCCGACCCCGCGTGTTGCTTCTGGACGAGCCGACCCGCGGTGTCGACATCGGCGCCAAGGAAGAGATTTATCGGCTGCTGGAGCAAGCTGCCCGGGAGGGCGCAGCCATCCTTTTCGTCAGCAGTGAGATGCAAGAGGTCTTGACGCTGGCCGATCGAGTTCTTGTCATGCACCAGGGAGCGCTCGCCGGCCAACTGACCCGCGAGCAGCTCAGCGAAGAAGCCGTTATGCACTTGGCAACCGGTCAGGTCGGCACGACTCCATGAAGAAAGCTCTCGCCATCGGCGCCTTGCTCATCGTCATCAGCGCGGCAGCTTCGCTCAAGTCGCCCGATTTCCTCACGGCCGCCAATATCCAGAACAACGTCAATTGGTCCTCGCTGTGGGGCATCCTGGCGATCGGCTCGGCATTCGTGATCATCGCCGGCGGCATCGACCTGTCGATCGGCTCGGTCGTGTGCCTGAGCGGCTGTTTGTTGTCGCTGTTGCTCCACGGCTGGCACATTCGCATCGGCTGGCTGGGCCTCGACACCGAGCTGAAATTCGGCGTGCCGGCGGCGTTGACCTTCGTCCTCGTCGTCGCCGCGTTGCTCGGCTTGGGGCACGGTTTGCTCATCACCAAGCTTCGCTTGCAACCGTTCGTGGTCACCTTGTGCGGCCTCTTGCTCTATCGCGGTTTTTCCCGCTGGATTACCGACGAGCAGACCCAGGGCTTCGGCGACGACGATGTGGCCGCACTCATCGAGCGGTTTCACGATTGGACGGTCGGGACCATCCCGCTGATTGAAGATTTCGAGCTACGGATCCCCTTCGTACAGCGGCTATTCACGGTCCGAACGCCGTTCGTGCAGGAGTTCCACCTGCCGATCCCGTTTCTGATCGTCGTGGCACTGGGTCTGGTCGCCGGCGGTTTCTTACACTGGACCATCTACGGCCGCTACCTGCTCGCCCTGGGCCGCAATGAACAGGCCGCCCGCTACAGCGGCATCGCCACCGACCGTATGGTGATCGTCGCCTATGTGCTTTGTTCGCTGATTGCCGGCTTTGGCGGAGTGTTGCTTGCGCTGGAAATCAATTCGGTACAGCCGTCGAGCTTCGGCGCGGGGTGGGAACTGACAGCCATCGCCGCGGCGGTGCTGGGCGGGTGTAGCCTGCGCGGCGGCGAGGGGTCGATCCTTGGTGTCATCATCGGCGCGGCGCTGATCCGCGTCATCCTCAATGCGACGTTTCTCTTGGGCGTGCCGGACACCCTGGCCGATGCGACGACAGGCCTGGTCATCCTGCTCGGGGTCATTGCCGATGAATTGTTCCACCGCCTGGCCGCGCGGCGGCGGTTGCGCAGCGCCTGAGAGCCATTCCCGAGTCGGCTGACGTCACGGTGCAGGTTGGCCGGGCCGCGGATGGCGCGCCGGTCGTCGCGGCTTGACGGAATCGTGCCGTCGCCTATAACTCCGAAGACGGAACCCACGGACGCTCCGCCCGTGGGTTCTTTTATCGACTAAGATCAGCAATGATGAACGACCGTGTCAAGCCTGGCCGCCGCGGCGCCAATCATCCCAAAGAGCGGGAGCTGACGGCGCCGGTGGATCACGCGCGTTTGCAAGCGGCGGTGCGCGAAATCCTGGTGGCGCTGGGCGAAGACCCGGATCGTGAAGGCTTGCGCGAGACCCCCGCCCGCGTGGCGCGGATGTACGAGGAGATGTTCAGCGGCTTGCGAAAGGACCCGGCCGAGCCTTTGCAAAAAACGTTCACCGAAAAGTACGACGAAATGGTCTTGGTCAAAGACATCCGCTTCGAGAGCCTGTGCGAGCATCATTTGCTGCCGTTTTACGGCAAGGCCCACGTCGCCTATCTTCCCAACGGAAAGATCGTCGGCCTGAGCAAATTGGCCCGCGTGGTGGAGATCATCTCCCGGCGGCCGCAAGTCCAGGAACGGATGACCGAGGAGTTGGCTGATTTGCTGATGAAGGAACTGGACGCCCGCGGGGTCGGCGTGGTGATTGAGGCGTCGCATACCTGTATGGCGATCCGCGGCATCCGCAAGGCCAATGCGATTTGCACGACGAGCGCCATGCGCGGCGGCTTCAAGGAGCATCCGGCGACGCGCTCGGAATTCATGGCCTTGATTCACGGACGCTGGCGGTGAGGCGCGATGGTCGCCACGTTTTGCCTGCGCCTGGCGTTTGGGATGATGGCGCCGCTGCTGCTTCTCGACGCGCGGCCGATACCGCCACGGTTTTTCCGCGTCCAGTGCCTGGCGGCGCTGGGCTTGACGATTGTCGCACTCTTGTTTGCCGACAGCCCGGCGGCCGGCGGCACGGATTGGTCGGCCGTCTTCGGCGCCGCGGCGGTGGTGCTGTGCGCGCTCGGTTCGATCCTCTGGCACGTCGACGAAGCGCCCGGCGGTGGGATCATCAATGCCCTGGCGGCGCTGCTGCTCGGAGGTGCCTTGGCCCTGTCCACGACCGCGAACGAAACACTCTCCGGCGCCTGGCGCTTGGCCGATCAGTTTGCGTCGGCCGCCATGGTCGGCCTGGCGACCACGGCGATGTTGCTGGGGCATGCATACCTGATTTCGCCCAACATGACGATCGTACCGCTGCAGCGCTTGCTCCTGGCCTTGGGCGCAGCCCTGGCGGCACGGCTTGGCTTGGCGCTGGCCGGGCTTTGGTCGTGGACGGCCGCGCATCCGCTTGCGAGCGTCGACGCCGAGACGCTGCTCTGGCTCGCGGCTCGCTGGCTCCTGGGAATCATGGCCCCCTTGGGGCTGGGCTGGATGGCCTGGGAGACGACCCGCATTCGGTCGACGCAGTCGGCGACGGGAATACTGTACGTGGTGGTGATTGTCGTGTACCTGGGTGAGTTGACGAGTTTGTTGCTCTTGGACAAGACCGGAGTGGTGTTGTGAAGGTCGTGTTCGCTTGTCCGCAGTGCCAGGCGCCCGGCGCGGCACGAATTGAGACGCCCAGCGTTTGGCGGTGTCGCCACTGTCAACAGGAATTGTCGTTGCCGGCCGCCGAGCCGTCGCTGCCCTGCTGCCTGATCTGCGGCAATCGCGAGCTTTACAAGAAGAAGGATTTTCCTCACGGTTGGGGAATGGCGATTCTGGTCGCGGCCTGCGCGGCGTCGTTTTACACCTATTTGTGGTACAATAAGTGGCTGACGTGGGCCATCCTCATCGGCACGGCGATGTTCGACGGCCTTTTGTATCTGTGGGTCGGCGACGCCATCGTATGCTATCGGTGCCAGGCGCACTACAAGGGTTTTCGAGCGACGGCGGCGCACCAGCCGTTTGCTTTGACGGTCGGCGAACGCTACCGACAAGAACGGTTGCGGCGCGAGCAGTTCAAGGCGGGCAAACCCTGAGCGACGGTGTGACGCCTCGGCGACGGAAGCAATGAACGTGGACGAAGCACAGCGCAGCCGCATCTGCGACGATTTGCGTGGGTTTTTCCGCGGCGAACTGCTGTTCGACGAAGCGTCGCGTCTGTTGTACAGCACCGATGCCAGCATCTTTCAGATCAAACCGCTGGGGGTAGTCTGTCCGCGCGACGAAGACGACCTGTGCGCTTTGGTCCGATTTGCTCACGAGCACCGTGTCGCCTTGATCGCACGCGGCGCCGGGACCGGCGTGGCCGGCGAAGCCCTGGGCCACGGTCTGGTCGTCGACCTGAGCCGGCACTTTCGTTCGATCGTGGCCGTCGGCGCCGATACCGTGCGCGTTCAGCCGGGTGTCCCATTGGCAGCGCTGAATCGGCGGTTGACCGCCATGGGGCGCCGTTTCGCCCCCGATCCGGCCAGCGGAGCCGTCTGCACCATCGGCGGCATGTTGGCCACCAATGCCAGCGGGGCCACGGCGCTCAAACACGGCTACACAAGCGATCATGTCGTGGCGGTGCGGGCGGTGTTGGACAACGGCGAAGCCACCGACTTCGTCGCCACACCCTTGCCGCTACCCGACGCCGCTGCGACCAGCCACGCCCACGACATCCTCGCGGCGCT
>JANWVS010000154.1 GCA_025056835.1 Gemmataceae bacterium
GCACCGCCGGTGCCTTGGTGGCCACCGGCTTGCCGACCTGGTACGTTCAAGAATTGCTCGTCCACGCTCAGGAAACCGCCGCCCGCCGGCCGGTCGGGGCCAACGACCGCATCGTGATGGCCGCGATCGGTACCGGCACCAATCGCACCCGTCGCGGCTCAGGCCAACTTCATGGCGAACGCGGCTTCCACATCATGCAAGACGCCATGCGCCAGCCCGGCGTGCAGATGGTCGCCGTCTGCGATGTCGATCGGCCCAATGCCGAATTCGCCGCCAATTACGTCCGCAACGCCCCGCAAGGTGGCACCCGCGAGTGCCGCATCTATGGCGATTATCGTGAGTTGCTGCAAGACCGGAGCATCGACGCCATTACCATCGGCACGCCGGACCACTGGCACGCCGCCATTGCGATCGCGGCCATGCGGGCCGGGAAGGATGTCTACTGCGAAAAGCCGCTGACGCTGACGATCGAAGAAGGCAAGGTGATGGCGCGGGTGGCTCGTGAGACCAATCGGATTGTCCAAACCGGCACGCAGCAGCGCACCGAAATGGCAGGCCGCTTTCGCTTGGCGTGCGAATTGGTTCGCAACGGCCGCATCGGCCACGTTCGGCAAATCACGACCCTCATTGGCGCCAACCCGGTGGGCGGGCCGTTTCCCGAACAACCCGTACCCGAGGGACTGAACTACGACTTTTGGCTCGGCCAAGCCCCGCGGGAGCCTTACACCACCAACCGGTGCCACTATGAGTTTCGTTGGTGGTATCAGTACTCCGGGGGCAAAATGACGGATTGGGGCGCCCACCATAATGACATTGCCCAATGGGCCTTGGGCATGGATGAGAGCGGCCCGGTGACGGTGCAAGGCAGCGGCACCGCGCCGTCGACCGACCGCATGAGCTACAATTGCCATCCCCAATTCGAGGCGATTTTCACCTATGCCAATGGCCGCAACGGCATGCCAGGCACGCGCCTGATTTGCCGCCATGGTCCCCGTCCCGATTTCATCGCCCGAAACGGTAATCGCCCGTACGACAACGGCGTGTTGTTCGAAGGCGAGGACAACAAGTGGATCTTCGTCAGTCGAAGCACCATTATCGCCAGCGATCGCGCCCTCATCGACGAACCTTTGCCGCAGAACGCCATCCGCCTCGGTAGCGGCACCAGCCACATGGCCAATTTCTTGGAGTGCGTCCGATCGCGCCGCCAGCCGGTCAGCAATGCCACGGTCGGCCATCGCTCCTGTACCGTCTGCCACCTGGGCAATATCGCGATACGGTTCTTCCCCAATCAACTGCTGACCTGGAACCCCCAGGAAGAACGATTTACCGGCGAGCGCTCGGAAGAGGCGAATCGCCACCTAAGTCGGCCGCGCCGCGAGGGATACGAACTTGGTGCCTGACCGTAGCCCTCGTGCTCGGCGGACTGCATGCCGCCCTCGCTCCGCGAGAAGAACTCGTCCCGCGGAGCGAGACGGCAACATCGAAAAGCCCCCTTCGGAGCAGTGTGAGGCAACCTGCCAATCCACGGCGGGGTCGATCTCGTCTTTTCTGCTGAGAACTTGACAAGCGGCTCTTCTCAGGGAAGCGAGGTAGCGTATGCGACGCTTTGTAGCGGTGTTGACATTGTTGTGGCTTTCTAGTCCAGCCCCGGCGACTGGGTTGCTGATTCCCACGGAGAAGAAACTTCCTCCGTTGGCCATGCTCAGCCACCAGGTCCGCGTGCAACTGGAAGACCAGGTCGCCGTTACCAACATCGAACAAACCTTCCGAAACCACACCGACCGACAATTGGAGGCGACTTACATCTTTCCCGTGCCTAAGGGTGCGTCGGTACGAAAATTTTCGATGTGGGTCGACGGCAAAGAAGTGCCGGGTGAGTTAGTCGAGGCGGACAAGGCCCGCAAAATCTACACCGACATCGTGCAGCGCACGCTCGACCCTGGGTTGTTGGAATACATGGGAAACAATCTGCTCCGCCTCCGCGTCTTTCCAGTGCCGCCGCGCGGCGACCAGAAGATTGCCATCAGCTACACTAGTCTAGCCCAGAGCGAAAATGGCGTCGTCGAATATGTCTACCCGTTGCGCGCCGACGCGAAAGCGCCGACGACGCTCGAAAAGTTTACACTGAACGTCGCCATCAAGTCGCAGCACGCTTTGCAAAACATCTATTCGCCGACTCATGCCATCACCATGCAGCGGCCCAACGACAAGGAGGCCACCGTCGGCTTTGAGTTGAATCAAGCCACGCTCGACAAGGATTTTGTGCTGTATTACACCTCCAGCGGCCGGGATGTCGGCCTGACCGCACTGACGCATCGCCCTTCGGCGGGCCAAAACGGTTACTTCATGCTGCTGATCTCGCCCCGCTTTGAACTATCCAAAGCCCAGCAAGCGCCGCGCGATATGGTCTTCGTGCTCGATACTTCGGGGAGCATGCGCGGCAAGCGGATCGTTCAGGCCCGCAACGCACTCAAATACTGTCTCAGCCAGTTGTCTGAGACCGATCGCTTCGCCCTTTTGAACTTCGGCACGACCGTCAATCGGTACGGCGAAGGGTTGCAAGCGGCCGGTGCCGAAGCGGTCGCAACGGCCAAGAAGTGGGTCGATAGCTTGGAACCCTCCGGCGGCACCGCGATCGACGATGCGCTGAGTGCTGCCCTGGCCTTGCGTCCCAACGATCCCAGCCGAACCTTCACTATCGTGTTCTTTACCGACGGCTGCCCAACGATCGGCGAGACCGACCCCAATAAGATCATCCAAAACGTCGTTAAGCGCAATACGGCCAACACGCGAATCTTCACCTTCGGCGTGGGCGACGATGTCAACGCCAATCTTCTCGACCGCCTCGCAGACGAAACCCGCGCCGTTTGTACTTACGTGCGAGAATCGGAAGATATCGAGGCGAAAGTCTCCAGCCTTTACGGCAAGATCAGCAATCCGGTGTTGACGAACCTGAAACTCGAAGTGGGCAGCGATGTCCAGTTGAACGAGGTGTATCCGCCCCATCTCCCCGACTTGTTCCATGGGAGTCAACTGACCGTCTTGGGCCGCTATACCGGCAAAGGACACACTGCTGTGAAGTTGACTGGGACCGTCGGGGCCGACGTCAAAGAATACGTCTACGAACTGAACTTCCCGGAACGCACCGAGACGGAGAAGCCGTTCGTCGAGGATTTGTGGGCCCGGCGTAAAGTGGGCTTCATGCTTGACCAAATTCGCGTCAATGGCGAAAAGAAAGAACTGGTGGAGGAGATCGTAGCCCTGGCCAAGCGCTATGGAATTACGACGCCCTACACCAGCTACCTCGTCGTGCCGGATCAGCCGGTGCCGATCGTGCGCCGGCCAGGTCCGATACGTGAGCCGCTGCCGGCGCCGTTGCCGCCAGCCGTCTTGAGAATGGGACGTGGCGGCGCCGAACTCGATGGGCAAGCGATACGCGTGGAAGATTTTGCCCGTCAGCTGAAAGCGGACGGCAACCGCGGCGTCGGCGATGTCCGCGGAAAACTCGAGGCCGAACGCCTGGATCGTGAAGCCAAGGCCCTGGCGGCAGCGCTCCCCGCCTCGGCAACCGCCGGCGAAAAGAAAGCCGCTGAGGAGACCATCAGAGCGTTCGATAAGGCCCTCAAGGAGCAAAAGGCGTTTCAACAAGCACGCGACGAGTTAGCTCGCCGCAATCTCCAAGGGGTCCAGGAAGGGCAGCTCGGGGTCGTCTTTGCCGTGCAGATGAACCAACTTCGCCACCAAGATCGCGTGACTCGGACAGCGTCTCGTAATGTCCAGAATCGCAACTTGATCGAGTTGGGAGGCGTTTGGATCGACGAGGCCTTTGATCCCAAAATGCCGGTTGTCAGCGTCAAGGCGATGTCCGACGCCTACTTCCGTATCCTGGAACGCCATCCCAAGATGCGTGAGGTATTCCAACTGGGTAACTGGATTGTTTGGGTCACACCCAGCGGTACGGCCTTGATTATCGATCAAGGGGCTGGACGCGAAGACCTCTCCGATGAGGAAATCGACCGCCTCTTCCTGGCTGCCGACAAGAAATAAGCTGCCGAATTGACTCGTTAACGGCCCGGCGTGCCTTCACGGTGAAGCGACCGCGTTTGAGCACCCCGGGCCGTTTGCTTTTTTCGTCTCTCTTCAGGCCGCGAGCCGAGTCAAGCCCGAGATCGCGCAAAAAAAGCGGAAGCCATGCGCCTGATGCTGTCGCCCAACCAGCATCAAGCCTTGCACGGCCTCCGCTCTGCTATCTATCCTACCAGAACATTTGCAAAGAACAAGGGAATTGTACGAAAAAATCGCACGCTGCAACGGGGATGTGGGATTGGTGCGGCCGGGTCGCGAACCTGCGAACGCGGATCGTGGAGGACTTCGCCCAGCTGCTTGCGAGTTTGTCGCGCCGCGCAAGCCGTACAGCCCGTGCCCCTCCAGCAAACAGGAATTGACAGCCGCTAAGCCGCTCGTTAATGACCTGCTGTGTTGGTGGCGGTTAAACTGGGCGCTGAGGGACTCGAACCCCCGACCTCATGGGTGTGATCCATGCGCTCTAACCAACTGAGCTAAGCGCCCCAAACCGAGCGACCGCGATGCGGCGGTCGAAGCCCGGGCTGTTCGATTGTGCCCCCTGTCCTTTCACGTCTGTCGGCAACCAGTCCGGCTCGCCAGAAAAACGACACACACCGTCATCGAACGGCCCTGGTCGAAGCTCGGCAACGTGGTTTGAGTCAAACTTGCGGCGAGGATGCAGTAACATTGGTGTTGACCGGCGCGTCCTCGAATTTGGGTGCCGATACCGTTACTTTCTGAGGCGCCCGTACCGGTTCAATCGGGGCGCTGCCGGCGCTGGGAACCACGGGACCGCTGTCGATGTTGTCCTCTAAGCCTTTCATACCTTTCTTAAATTCGACAATGGTCTTGCCGAAATATTTGCCCATCTCCGGTAATTTCCGGCCAA
Organism: Gemmataceae bacterium; assembly: GCA_025056835.1. GTDB lineage: Bacteria > Planctomycetota > Planctomycetia > Gemmatales > Gemmataceae > JANWVS01. The sequence goes on from JANWVS010000154.1 coordinate 4,955, forward strand.
AGAGAAGCACACCAATCACGAGGATGAGCAAAATCTCGGGAACGCCAAGACCAAAGACTGCGAAGAGGCTGGCAGAGTTAGCGAACATAGCATCCTCGTTGACAACGATCCACATGACGGAACCAGAACGTCCTCAGCCTTACACTCTCTTATCAGGGAGAGTGCTTCCGCCGTCAAGCCCTCAAGAAACGTCGATTAGCCGCAGCTGACGGCCGACGCGAAACCGGACGAACCCGCCGTTCGTCTTCGTGGTGGGTACAATTTATTCTACCCGGCTGCGAATTCGAAAAAAAGATGCTTTGCGAAAAAAGCCAAAACGGAGGCTCTTCCCTAGCCGCGCACGATAAGCATGGGGCCTACCCGCTAGTTCCCAGCAGCATTCCAAAAAGTTCGCCCGACGCCCGCAGCCGATTCCCCTGCCGCACTCAGCACCGACCGTCCACGATCAGATCATACCGTTCCGTATTCCGGACAATTCGTTTTTTGCCTGTCCGGCACCGGCAACTGGCCGCTACACACTCCGCCGGCACGGCCGGGTTGGGATCCGGGACCGAGTCAAACGTGGAACTGTCGCGCCGACGTGGTGAATTCGCCAAGGGGCTTGCATTGCCGCGACGGAAGCATAGGGTATGCCCCGCCGCTCGGACTTGACGTTTCGACTTTTGGCCCTGAGGGGACCAGCGATTTTTTCCACCATTTGAGTACCTGCCATGCAAACGCTTTCGATTCTCGTACCCTTGCTGTTCCCAGGCGCGATGTTGGCACAAGCCGACGTCGGCCGGAGCGGCACTGATGCGCGGCGAATGCTCTATACGTATTTACTCGCCGAGGCTCAGAAGCACTTTGACGCTCGTCGCGATGCCGTTGCGAAATTGCAAACGCCGGCTGAAATCAAGAAGCGACAAGAACAACTGAAGGCCAGATTTCTC
>JANWVS010000155.1 GCA_025056835.1 Gemmataceae bacterium
AACCCCCGGCCTACGCATCAGCGCAAATGACCGCGCCGTCGAGGCGGCTGCTTCTAGCCAGTGTATGGATTGCCGAGAGCAGTTTTCGATTTGCATATCGTTGCACATGACCTATAGTTTCATGTTGGAAACAATCAAAAGCGGTACCAGACCATGATCCAGCAGCGACCCCCTTTTTCGCCCCTAAGTTGGGGACGCGATGGTAAACCGCGCTCGCGCTCCGCCGGCCGGAACGGCCGCCCCTCGAGTCTGAGCGATGGCTGCCCTGCCGCGCCGCCGTTGCTTCAACACTGGCTCGACGAAGCATACGTCCTTGCCGAAGACTGGTACTTACTTTCTCCCGAAATTCGCGCCGAAGCATCCGCCCTGACCGAACCGGAACCGCTGACCCAATGGCTGGTGGCCCACAATCTCTTGACTGAGTACCAGGCAGCCCGGCTCTTGGCGGGCACGACGCTGGGCTTGGTGTTGGGCAGCTATCGCGTGCTCAACCGCCTGGGAGCCGGCGGCATGGGCGTCGTTTTTCTGGCCGAGCACATTCGCATGCGCCGGCAAGTGGCCATCAAGGTCCTGCCGATGCATTTCGACCAGGACCAGCGGCTGCTGCACCGCTTCCTGACCGAAATGCGCACCGTGGCCCAACTTCAGCACCCGAACATCGTCTACGCCATCGATGCCGGCGAGTGTGCCGCGCCCGACAATTCCGACACGATTCTCCATTATTTCGTAATGGAATACGTCCCCGGCACCGACCTCGACGACCTGGTCCAGACGCAGGGACCTCTTACGCTGGCCAAGACCGCCGACCTGACCTATCAAATCGCCTCGGCCCTCGCCGAGGCCAATAAGCACCACCTCGTGCATCGCGACATCAAGCCATCCAACATCCAAGTGACCCCCGAAGGGCAAGCCAAGTTGCTCGACTTTGGTTTGGCCCGCAGTCTAGGCCATCAGCTGACCGAACCGGGCGTGCTGCTGGGCACGCTCGACTACATCGCCCCCGAACAAATTCGCGACGCCCACAACGTCGATATTCGCGCCGACCTGTACGGGTTGGGTGGGGTCATATTTTGGTGCTTGACCGGGGCGCCGCCGTTTCCGTCGGTCAATAACGTGTTCGATGTCGGCAATCGCTTCCAGCAAGCACCGCCGTCGCTTCGCGACCAGCGTCCCGAGTTGCCGCTGGCTTTCGACACGATCGTTCGTCGCCTTCTCGCGGTCCAGCCGGAAGATCGCTTTCAGACGCCGCAGCAGCTGATGAGCGCCCTGATGCCATTCTTGCGCGAGCAAGGGCAAGACTTGCTTATGCCGACGCCGCCCACGACGACGTCACCCACGGTGTGTCTGGACGGCAGCCGTGGCGGTGCGCCGCAGCGCATCTTGATCGTCGACGACGAACCCGCCATTCGCACCCTCTGCCGAGCCGTCTTGCAGGCCGAAGGGATGTGCTGCGACGAATGCGGCGATGGCGACCAGGCGCTCACCATGGTGCGGCAGCAGCCGTACGATCTGATCTTGTGCGACGTCAACATGAAAGAAATGCCCGGCACCGAACTCTGCCGCAGGCTGCGCGAAGATCCCGCGGGTCCGAATCTCAAGCTCGTCATGATGTCGGGCGGTGTCAACGCCGACATCATGGCCCAGATGCTCCTGGCCGGCGCCGACGATTTCATCACCAAACCGTTCAGCGTCATTCAGTTGAAGGCTCGCGTCAAGGCCGCCCTGCGGCTCAAGGAAGCCCAGGACCGCGGCGACCTGCTCAACCGCCACCTGCAAAAAATCAACGAACAGCTCGAGCGCAACCTCGGCGACCGGGCCCAAGCCTTGGTAGCCGCGCGCAACGCCATGATCCTGGCCCTCGCCCGCCTGGTGGACCACCGCGTCGGCGACGACGGCGGCCGTCTTTACCGCATGCAGCGCTACGTTCGCGCCCTGGCCGAAGAAGCCGCCCGCACCAGCCATTTTGCCGGGCACATCGACGGCGCCTTTATCGAGCTGCTCGAAGCCTGCGCCCCGCTGCACGACATCGGCAAGATCGCCTTGCCGGACCATATCCTCCTCAAACCCACCAGGCTCGAAACTGAAGAGCGGCTGCAGATGCAAACCCACACCATCATCGGCGCCGAAACGATGCAGACCATCGCCAAGAAACACGGCTTCGAGCTACCGTTCCTGCAAATGGCGACGGAAGTCATCCGCCATCACCACGAGCGCTACGACGGCAACGGCTACCCCGACCGCCTCGCCGGCGATAATATCCCGCTGGCCGCACGCATCGTGGCCATCGCCGACGTCTACGATGCGCTGCGCACGCGCCGCACGTACAAGCCGGCCCTGTCGCACAACGCCGCCATGCAAGTCATGCTCCACGGCAGCCCGGGCCACTTCGACCCCGCTTTGCTCCACGTCTTTGAACGCCTGGGCGATGTCTTTGCCCGCATCTATCGTGAAAGTCAACAGGAAATGGCTGCGGCCTGACTCCGCGCCGGCCGACGCGACTGCGGCGCCCTTGTCGGACAACAGCGCCTAGGGCCTTCGCCGGCACGACGCCGATCATTCCTCCGCTTCCACTCGTGCCAGGGCCTCGGCAAAGTCGGCCACCCGGCGGTAGCCGGCCTCACCGGCCATGAGCCGCATCAGACAAGCCCTGGCGTCGTCCGGCAGATCAGCTTGCAAGGCCGCCGGTGGCTCGTGCGGACGGATTTTGCGGCCGTCCAAGGCCAACGCGACAACCTGGCGCAACAACAGCAAGGCCCGCTGCTCGTCGGCCCCGCCGGTGATCTGGCTGTCTTCGCTCTCGCTGGTCAAGGCGACGTCGGCGAGTTGGGCGCGGCCGTCGGTTTGAACCCAGACCAACGCCGGCGACAGCACGTGCGGCAGCGTGCCGTCGGCGCAGGCGGCCGCTAGCTCGCGCGCCAGGTCTTCCAACAGTACCCGGGCCTCGGACCACTCCAGCACGCCTTCGCTGTGGATCAACTCCGGCAACGGACAGCCTTGCGGTGCCAGGATCGCGTCCCATTGCCAATCGCCCTGCCGGCCGCACGCCAGCCAGCGCAGGCGCGTCCGGCGCCCGATACTGCGCCGCGCGGCGTCGAGGGGCGCCGCCGTCGTCCCCCGCAACCACAAGAAAACGCGCCGACCCAGCGACACGTCTTCGCCCAGCAACACCTTGTCGCGCTCGGTCCAGCTCAAGGCGCCGCGGACCGTGAAGCCGGCGATCGACTCAGGCAGCGCAGCACCGGCAGGCATGGCGGGCCGCATGCGTCGGCCGCCGAGAAACGAGAGCAGCCAACCGCCGCTGCCGGAAAGAGCCTGACGCGGTGGCGGCCGCGTGGCGTGGGCCACGCGCGTGCCCGAGACCAGCTCGTGGAGGCCGCGCCATTGGTTGCGGGCACGCATCGGGGTGCACATCGCCGCGGCACCGACGGCGGACCAGAGCCACCCCGCGATCCCGGCGGTCTCGTCCGAGAGCTGCCCGGTCCACTGCCCCACGGCCGCCAGGACCGCTCCCAGGCCCCAGAAACCATAGCAGACCAGCGAGCGCACCAGGACCGCTCCCCAGCCCGGCGGCTCCATCCACGACAGCGCCGTGACGCGCAGCCGCAGGAGCGCCTTGCCCAGCGAGGCCCCGGCGCTGGCCTCAGTGATCGTGAAGTACGCGATAAACGACCCGGCCAGGACGAGCTGGTCGATCAGGTTCGCCAACCGTGACGGCACGAACGACGCCATCACCGCCAAGGCGAGCTGTCCCACGAGCCAGATCAGCCCCGCGTCGAGGACGAACGCCGCCGTCCGCTTCAGCAGCCCTGTCTGCGTCAGCGGCCCCGGCTTGACGTGCAGCAGTGCCTGCCGCAGTTCTTCCAGGTTGGCGTAGCGCCGCGCCAGGTCGCGCTCCAGGCCGCGGCGCACGACACGCTCCAGGGCGAGGGGCACCTTCGGATTGAGGCTGCGCAACGACGGCAGCGGATCGCTCACGATCCGGGCCAGCGTCGCCGTCGGGTCCGAACCCCAAAAGGGCGGCTTGCCGGTCAACAGATAGAACAGCGTCGCCGCCACTGAATAAACGTCGGTCTGCTGCTGAATGTTCTCGCCGCGCACCTGTTCGGGCGAGGCGAAATGCGGCGTGCCCACGAAGGCGCCGGTCTTAGTGAGATGGGCTTCCTTGACCAACGACTTGGCCAGACCGAAATCGCCGACCTTGACGCGGCCGTCGCTTTCGAGAAAACAGTTCGACGGCTTAACGTCGCGATGGATGATCTCCAGCCGGTGCGCTGCCTGAAGGCCCTCAATGACGTCGAGAATCTTGGCGATGGCCTCCTCCGGCGGCAGCGGGCCTCGGCGCTCCACCAAGTCCTTGAGGCTGGAGCCTTCCATCAGTTCCATGACGATGTAAGGCCAGCCGCCGTCGTTGTCGGTCTTGATGACGAAAACGCAGCGCGGGTGGGTCAACATGCTGGCGATCAGGCCTTCCTGGCGAAAGCGCTCGACGGCGTCGGCCGAGGCAGCGAACGATGCGCTGATCACCTTCACCGCCACACGACGCCCGGTACCGATCTCCTCGGCTTCGTAGACCGTCCCCATGCCGCCGGCGCCCAACTGGCGAAGCAGCCGGTAATCTCCGAGGCGCTCCGGCACGGCTGGTTGGGCCGGAGGCACCACGCTCAGGGTCGACGGCAAGACCGTCGGGGCGTCCGGATCGTGGTCGGCGGGCGTCGGGGTCTTGGCCCCGGTCAGGGGAGCACCGCAATACGAACAGAACGACGGGCGCTCCGCGAGGTACTCGAGCGTGCGGCGGCATTGGTTGCAAAGGACCTGCATCGCCATGACTCGGTGCTCACGCAAATTGCTTCCATTTCTGGGTCAGGAAGGCCAACCCCTGGGTGTACACTTCCTCCGGCGAAGGGAACAGGTCGCGCCAGACCCTCGTCGCCGCCGCCAGCGCCGGCAGGGCCCGCCCGAAGGCTTCGATCACCAGCCAGCCGTCGTACTTCACTTCGCGCAGGGCGCGGAAGGTCTCGTCCCAGTGGACCATGCCGGTGCCGGGCGTGCCCCGATCGCTCTCACTGATGTGAACGTGGCCGAAGTGCGGATGCAGCTCCTTGATCGCCCGGGCCGCGTTCTTTTCCTCGATGTTGGCATGAAACGTGTCGTACATGGTCTTGAACGAGGGATGAGCGACGCGCTGCACCAACTCCTTGGCTTGGGCCGCGGTCGTGAGAAAGTAGCACTCGAAACGATTGAGATACTCGATGCAGAGCGTGACCTTGTGCTGCTGGGCAATCTCGGCCGACTGCCGCATGACATCGACGCAGCGTTTCTTCTCGTCTTCCGTCGGCGGTTCGCCGGAGAAGACCGCAAGCGGCGAGTGATACGGCCCGCAGAGGTTCTCGCCGCCGAGGATGGCCGTCATTTCAATGGCCCACTTGTGCCGCTCGACCGCCGCCTTGCGCACCGCGGCATCCGGGCTGATGGGGTTGGACTCCGGCCCGACGACGGTGACGGTGGTGCAGCCCAAGCCCTGGTTTTTCAACTCGGCGGCGATCTTCCGGTAATGGGCGGCGTCGCCCTCGAACAACGGGATCTCGACGCCGTCGAAACCCGTCTGCTTCAACTTGGCGAGCAAGGGAAAATGCTCCTCGCCGACGTGCGTAGTCCAGAGCAAAAGGTTCATGCCGGTCTTCATGGCGGTCGATCCTTGCTGGTTGGAGAAAGTGTTCCTGCGGACACGCCGTATTGTATGGATGCCGTCACCGCTTCCACAGCTTTCGATCGAGGCTGCGATAGCTGATCGCCTCGGAGATGTGCGGCGCCCGAATCGCTTGGGAATCGTCGAGGTCGGCAATGGTTCGGGCGACGCGCAACACACGGTCGTGGGCA
>JANWVS010000156.1 GCA_025056835.1 Gemmataceae bacterium
TCTTCGCCTGGAATGGTCGATGACCGGTCAACAGTTCTTGGTACACAATCGCCAAGCTGTACTGGTCGCTGTGGTGCGAGATTTTACCAAGGAACGTTTCCGGGGCGGCGTACAACGGCGTTACGCCGCCGAGCAACCCCGAAGCCGATTGACGCTCCAAATGCTTCACCAGACCGAAGTCTGCCACTTTGACTCGATCGCCGATCAGAAACAGATTGCGCGGCTTAACGTCGAGGTGCTGAAGATTGTGCTTTTCGTTCATGTAATCGAGGGCTTCGGCGGCATCGCGCAAATAGCAGAGCAAGTTGTCGCGCGGTATGCCGATCATCCCGGCGCCCTGGCATTCGACAAACAGGTCATGGAGCGTCCGCTCAGCCAACTCCATGACAATCAACAACTCGCCATTGACGACCTCAATGCGGTCGAGCGAGCATACAAACGGATGTCGAACCTCCTTGATGCGATTCAGAGCTTTTTGCTCTTGCTCCGCCCGGATGCAATCGACGTCCAGCGAATTAAGATTGCCGTAAACAATCTTGATCGCCTTGTACAATCCGCCCGGCGCTTCGCATTTCCACACCTCGCCAAAACCGCCGCTGCCCAGCGGTTCGATCAGGCGATACCCTGGAATCGGTTCGGCGTTGGGTTCGCGAATCCAACTCATGGCGCAATTTCCGGTGCGACGGGAGCCTGCTCAAAGTTAGGTCGAAACGGAGCGATTGTCCAATGCAACCGGGGAAAAGGGACACCGCCACAACGGACAGCCGGTAAAGTCGACCGCAACAAACAAACCGGTAGGGCCGACGTATTCGCTAGGACTTGCGCCAACGGCAGGTTTAGACTTTTTCGTCGCGGTCTTTGCTAGATTTACGCGGCCGACCGTTGCCAAACGACGCCGCAGCATTTTACCCTAAAGGAAGAAAACGCGGATTGCAGGCAACGTGCGTTGCTTGTCAGGCGTGCGGCGCAGAGCAGTTGTACACGTGGCAACGAATCTGTGGCGTCTTGGCCGGGAAGCTCACAGGCCCATGGGACGAGGCGCGAATGGGCGGAAGGCGACCAGCGCCCGAGGAGTTGCTATCATGTTTTCGCGAATCGGCTTAGTGATGTTGGCGGCCATGATCTTGGCCGCGGGGGGTTGCCAGTCGACGTCGTCGCGGCGAAGTTCGTACTACCAAGCACAACCTGCCGTTGTGCAAACCCAGCCCGCGGCTCCCTGTCCGCCTGGAGCGCCGTGTGCCTCGGCCGGTCAGCTGCCGACGCCGCCGCAGCCGCGACCTGGTTTCTGAAGCCAAGTTGTCACCGCTCGGGGATGTGCCATGCGCTTCGGATTGCTTATGTCGGCGACGCTCGTTATCACGCTGCTGCCGCCCGCCGCGCACGCCGAAACGGTGCGCTTCCGGTACGTGCCTCTGGACGCATGCGGACGCACGGGTTTAGTTGCGATCGGTCCGGACGGCGCGATCGGCGAGTTGTACCGGGGGTTTGGTTTGCGGCCCAGACCGTATTATCAGGCACCAGTCCCCACACACTGGGTTACGTTCCGCCATTCTAACGGCAACTGCGTCATCGTACCACTTACCCTTCCCCAAGGCGAGCCACGCGTCGAGACACGCAGCGACCGCATCGTTTATCACTGCGACCGTTACGAGGTCGAAGTTCGTTTCTCTCCCGACGGTGGCGTCGAGGTCTGGTACAACAGCGGTTGGTTACGGCCGCTGGACTTCTGACGATCGATCGTTGTCGCCTTACCAACCGTCGAAACAACCAAACAAAATGTTTGTGCGGGCCGGGCGGTTGGCGGCAGATCGACCCGACACCGTCGGTGTTCGCCAGCAAAGTGACAACGGCTCTGAATGCTAAATCAAACAGTCCAACGTGCTCCGCGCCACGGCGCCAGCCCACCCAAGGTCAATCGCATTCGCAAGAACGCGTTGGGACGACAAGACATTCGCCCACTCCCTGAATAGGTTATTTTCAGTACCTTTCGCAGGATTGGCCGAGCAGCGTCAATCGTGAGGGGTGCTGTGCGCGCAAGATCAACTCGGCTGCTGGGCGAACAGCCGAGTTAATCTCCGGGCGAGGGCGACTAGGCGAAACAGTCGGTAAATCGGAATTCACCGATTACCGAAGGCGTCCTAGGCGATGACGCCACCTTTGGCGACGCCGCGATTTGCATTGATGAGGCGTCACTGTTAAAGGACACTTTTTTTTCGCAGAAAGGACGTGAATTTCGAAAAACTTGGTAGGAAGGCAGTCATTTTAGTGCCGATGAGGATAGCCCAATTGGAGCGGCTTCTTGACGAATTGCCATGCCGTTTTTCAAGTCTCAAGAGTTCACGAACCTTTTGCAACAATCGCGCTCAGGATCGACCGAAGCGCTCGGTAAAATCCTGGAACGCTTGCACGGAAATATCGTATCGCTTTCGAAATCAATCGTCGCGCCGGAACTGCTCGAAAAGATCGATCGCAACGAATTGGTCCAAGAAACACTAGCCGCGACTGTAGCTCACTTTGCTTCGTTTCAAGGCCATTCCGAAGCGCAGTTCCTGGTTTGGCTTCGGGTCCTCATGCGCAACCGCGCTTTGAACATGGTGCGACGCGACACGAAAACCAAGAAAAGGTCGGGCATCCGTCCCATTTCCCTTTACGTTGAGTTTCCCGAGGGCAACTTGGCGGACCTGATCCCCGACGACCAAGCCACGCCGTTCACCGCGCTCAACCGCCGCGAGCGCCGGCAATTGATCCTGGCGGTCTTGAAGTCGCTGAAAGAAGAACACCGCACCGTGCTGGAGCTTCGCTGTCTTCAGAGCCGTTCGTTTGATGACATCGCTGCCCAACTCGGCAAGTCTACTGCTGCCGTGGCCAAGACCTATCAACGGGCACTGCGAGCCTGGCGAGACGCCCTCATTGAGCGTGGTCTGCTCGACGAAAGTTGATTTCCTCTTGGCCAACGGCTTCCACAGCGATTATGATGATTCCGTGAATCGCGATCAATTCCGGGATGTCTACGCGGGATTCTGTCATGATTGGTCTTGGTCGATACCCCTTGTGGCTTGGAGTACTGTTCGTTTGCCTCGCGGCCGTGCGGCCCGCTTGGGGCCAGGAACAGGAGCGACCGCCTTTGCCCGATTACCTCAAGGCCTCCATCGCCGACGCGATCGAGCGCGGTCGCAATTATCTTCAACGGACGCAAAAGCCAAGCGGCACTTGGGAAGAAGGCGGCCATCGCTTCGGTTACGCTGCGTTACCGGCCCTTACACTCCTGGAATGCGGCGTCTCGCCCAACGACGCCGGCATTCGCGCCGCTGCCGATTACATCCGTCGCGGCGTCTTGGGCAAGGACCTCATCAACACGTATGAGGTCTCGCTCGCCATTCTTTTCCTCGACCGTCTCGGGAATCCCAAGGACAAGCCCTATGTCGAAATCCTGGCCGCTCGACTGATTGCCAGCCAGACGCCGACGGGGGGGTGGGGTTACTCCACGCAGTGGCTTGACGCCAAAGATACGGACAAAATCCTAAGTCTCATCCGGCGCCTCGAGCCGTTGCCGCTGGAACATCTGCTGGCCGGCCGCGTGGCCGGTATGGACAACCCGTTTGTCAAACGCGAACCGGTTCCTAGCCACGAACTGGTCCGCAAACGAACGGTGAATGTGCCCAAAGAACTGGTTTTGTTACCCTGTTTCACGCAATTCGGCACCTTCCCGCTCAAAGACCCGGAAAAACCACCTCCCGGTGTACCGTTTCTCGACCGTACCGATAATTCCACAACACAGTTCGCCCTCTTGGCCCTTTGGGCTGCTCGCCGCAAGGAGTACGACATCCCCATCACTCGCACCGGCAGCATGGCCTTCATGCGCTTTCACACCTGCCAAAGCCCCTCCGGAGCATGGGACTACCTTTATGTCAACGGCGGCAGCGGCGGCACCCCGACCATGATCAACACCGGACTTCTGGGCATGGCCATCGGCCACGGGATCGTCAAGGAAATGAAGCTCCAGGATGATCCCCCAGTCGATGAAGATCCTCGCATTTTGCACGGCTTCAAAGCCCTCGCTGGTCATATCGGCGTGCCCCAGGATCGCGTCAAGGACATTCCGCTACCCAACCTCTATTTCCTCTGGGGGCTGGAGCGCGTCTGTATGTTGTACAACGTCCACCTCATCGGAAATCGCGACTGGTACCATTGGGGTGCGGAGGCGCTCGTTGCCAACCAGGAGCCCGACGGCTACTGGTTCAAAAAGGACGGTTACCCGGGTGCCTCGCCGACCATCGACACTTGTTTTGCCTTGATGTTCCTCAGGCGGGCCAACCTCGCCAAAGACCTTTCAGCCTACCTCGCCTTCAGTCCCAAGAAACTCAACGACGGTGTACTGAAACTGGTTCCGCCGCCCAAAGTCGAAACGAAGGAAACCTTACCGCCGGTTGTCACCGTGAAACCGGATCCCCCCAAACCCGAGCCGCCCAAGGTTGAAGAGAAAAAGCCGGAGCCGCCGATCCAAGTCGCGGAGACCAAACCAACGCCGCCGATCTCCGGACCTCCCACGGGTACGCCACCGCCACCAGCTGTGCAACCGGCACCCCCGACGGCTTCTCCGGCGCCATCTAGCGGCGCCGGCTTATGGATCGTTTGGTCCGTTGTCGGTCTGGGCGGCTTGCTCATTATCGGAGGTCTCGTTTTCTTCATCGCCAGCCGCAACTCCTCAGCCGACGACGCATCCGACGATGAGGAGGAGGAGGAAGAAGTCGAAGACCGTCCCAAGACCAAGAAAAAACCCCGGTCCAAAAGATGAGACTGCGCTACCGCCGGAGGTTCGTCTCGCGCCAGGCGGTAGGTTGCGTCAACTAAATTCGACCTGCACGTGGACCAGGTCGTTGGGAGTCACTTCCAGGTAAACGGTGTCTCCCGCTCGAGTGGCCTCAAGCATGAAGTGACCGCGGCCATCGAGCAGGACGGCTCGCTGCGGGTCGCGTACGCACCGCAGCTCGGCCTGGCCGCTGTGCCCGCCGCACTCCAAGAGTCGGGCCGTTACGGCGTCGCGCGGTTCGGTTTTGGGTTCTTCGCCTGCCGCAGTCACGGCCATGGCACCGGGACACAGCCGCGTCAACGTCAAATTCAACGTGTCGAGATGGAATAACCAGCCCGAGGCACCGACGTGCGGCGGCCCTTTCGTTGTCGGCACCACCGCGATTGGCGAGATGATGCCCAACGTCGTGGCCATCGGTGCCTCGCGGTCCAACCCGATGCCGAGGTCGAAGGTCGTGCCGCGCTCGCCTTGCGGAATCAGAATCACGTCAACCATGCGGCCTTCGAGTCGTTGATGGAAGGGCAGACCGCCGGGAAAGATCATCGTGCTTTGGCCGGCGAAACGAATGTCGAGGTAGTCGGGCGTCTGCGGCCTGGGATGCGCGGTGATGTAGTTCGCCCCATTCACACCGCGGAGCACCACCGCCCGCTCCTCGCGCCAGGCGAAACGGCAGCCGTAGTAAGCGTGCCACGGGTGGCCGGCCGGGGGTTGAACTGGGCGAAGCTCGATGCGCATCTCCAGCAAGGGCCGACCGAGCCAGGCTCGGAGCCGTTGGCGAAACTTGGCTAATACTTGGTCCTGTTCGCCGCGCAGTTCACCTTCGGAAACGATCTCGCCCAGTGCCGGCCCGGTGGACGTCACTTCGACCTTGGTGGCGATCATGCGGCTGCCGGGAGCAAAGACGAGCCGTTGGCCGAGTCGATTGATGCGAGTCTTGTGGTCGCGTATCGCCTTCATTGCGCCGCTGTGCGGATCGACTTCGACTTCGAAGAACTCATTGCGGATGGTATGCGATCGCGCGTCGCCGAGGCG
>JANWVS010000157.1 GCA_025056835.1 Gemmataceae bacterium
TACACCGAGCCGTTCTCCGGAAAATCGACGAGGCAGGGCGCCCGGCGGACGACGCGAAGCTGGTTCCAGCCCATGTGCGGCACTTTCAACCCCGGCACGGCGTCGAACCGGACCACCTCGCCCGCGACGACGTTCAGCCCCTCGTGTTCGCCGTCTTCGAAGCTGATGGACATCAGCAGTTGCAGTCCCAAGCAGATGCCGAAAAACGGCTTGTCGCGACGGATGTGCTCTCGGATCGGTTCGTCCAAGCCAGCGGAGCGCAAACGGGCGATGGCGTCACGAAAAGCCCCCACGCCGGGCAGGATCAACTTGTCGGCTTCCGCCACACGTTGGGGATCGCTGCTGATGGCGGCGCCGGCGCCGACCTTTTCCAGCGCCTTTTGCACGCTTCGCAGATTGCCCATGCCGTAATCGACAATGACGATGTCCTTCATCCCCCAGTCTCCCGCGGCCGGGCCGAGCGAATGACGACCGCGGCCACGAACAGAAACAGCGCCGCAAAAACGGTCAATCCCAACAGGAAGGGCCAATGAAATAACAACAAGTGCAGCCCCGGCGGACGCCATGGCCAAAAGAAATAAGTCACCAGCGAGCCGGCTGCCAACGACGGACCGAACGGCGACGCATGGTCGCGGTTGACAAGCAACTGAATCACGCCCACCACCGCCGCCGGAATCACGCTGACGAAAATGGCCACCACGACAATCTGCCAGCCGAAAAAGGCGCCGACCATCATCATCAGGTCCGCATCCCCCAGCCCGAGAGCTTCCTTGCCCAAGCCGGCGCTGAACACCGCACCGATGCCGCGCATCACCAATGAACCCACCAACGCTCCGGCCAGGCTGGTGATCAAGCCGGTTTGCCAATTCCCTCCCGGCGCCAGCCAGCTCGGCAGCGGCCCCCACACGGGCCACGGCTGAATGCCTTCGCGCAATCCCCCTTCCAGCGCCAACCATTCCATTCCCGACGGCACACCCGGCCCCGGCCTAGGCGAAGCCAATTCCACCGGCCACGGCCACGGCCACGGCATCAACACGCCGCCGGCAATGCCGATCACCGTGCCGGTCAAGGTCAACGGCAAAGGGATCTCTCGGCCGTTGAGGTCGGCCACGGAAGCAGCGATGAGAATCGACACCAAGAAGGCGTGGTACGCAAAACCCGCGATCCACGTCCACGGCAAGGGACCAAAGTGCCAGGAGGCCCCGGACGGTTCGTACCACTCATGGACGTTGACCACCGCTTCGAAATAGAAAAGCACACCGAACGCCGTGCCGGTCGCCAATTCTACGAGAAAGTATTGAATCGAAAAGCTTGAGCCACACGACCGACAGCGGCCTTGCAGCCAGAGGTAACTCAAGAGCGGCAGGTTGTCGTACCACCGGATCGGTTGCTGGCAGGTGCCGCACCGGGAGCCGGGCCAGATCAAGCTCTTCTCCAGCGGCAGCCGGGCGATGCACACGTTTAAGAAGCTGCCGACCATCAGGCCGACAATGACGACGAACGCGAGCCACAGATACAGCATCATGGGGCTTTATTCTACCGGCCAACCTCGATCGCGCAACTCGGCGACAATGGCCGCCGCAACGTCGGCCGGCGGCTGCGCGCTCGTGTCGATGGTCACGTCGGCGCACGACTGGTAAAGCGGTCGGCGGCGCTCGAGTTGCTCCTCGACCTCCGCCAAACCGCCTTGGTTCAGGTTGGGGCGTTGGGCGGCGGTGGCGGCGTCGCCTTGGATCCGCTGCCACAGAGTCGTCGGCGCTGCGGTCAGCCACACCACGGTGCCCGAGCGAAGCAGCGAGCGATTTTCCGGCCGAAGCACGACGCCGCCGCCGGTGGCGATGACACACCGTGGTCGCTGAACCAGGTCGCGGAGCACGGCGGTTTCCTTGTCGCGAAACCCTGCTTCTCCCTCTCGAAGGAAAATGTCGCGAATCGTGCTGCCGAAACGATGTTCCAGCACCGCGTCGGCGTCGCACCAGTCCCAGCCGAGGCGTTGCGCCAGAAGCGCCGCCGTGGCCGTCTTGCCGGCGCCGCGATAACCGACGAGAAAGATCCGCTGGGTCGCAGCCACCGGAGCTACTCCTGATTTTCGGCTTGCCGCGCCGCCGCTTCGTCTTCAACCTTGGCGTAGTTGACCGGCGACAGGGCACGGCGGGCGGCGTCGAGCATCTCGTCAAAGGGAGCGTCCAGACCGGTGAACAATTTGAACTGAAGCGCCGCTTGTCGCACGAACATATCCACACCGGTCAAGACGTGGCAGCCGCGCTCCGCCGCCTCGCGGATCAGGAGCGTGGTCTCCGGCGTGTAGACCGTGTCGAAGACCAGCAGACCCGGGCGGAGATAACTGGAATGGATCGGCGACTCGTCCATATTGGGAAACATGCCGACGGAGGTGCAATTGATGAGCGTATCGCACAAGACGTTGTGCCGCGCGGCCCAGTCGATCACCTTGCAGCCGATTTCCTCGGCGAGCTTGACCGCTCGCTCGAAGGTGCGATTGGCGATGGTGACGCCGGCTCCTTCGCGATGCAGACCGAGGGCCACGGCGCGGGCCACACCACCGGCGCCGAGGACGAGCACGGTCCGCGACGCCAATTCGCTCGGTTTGCCGTCCTCGCCGACGGGCAAGTGGGCGCGCAGGGATTCAACGGCAGCCATCATGTCGGTGTTGTAGCTGCGCCAGCCGTGGATCGTGCTGACCAGCGTGTTGGCGGCGCCGGTGGCATCAACCGAAGCATCGTGTTGGCCTTCGATTTTTGCCGCCGCCTCCTTGTGCGGCAAGGTCACGCTGTAGCCGTGCACCGGAATGGCCGCGAAGTCGCGTAAAAACCCTGCCAACTCGCCGCGCGGCACGCGGAACGGCAGGTAGACGGCGTTGATCCCCAACTTGCGAAACGCCTGATTGTGAATCACCGGACTGAGGCTGTGGCCGACCGGGTCGCCGATGACGCCGTAGACTTGCGTGTCGCGATTGATCTTCTCGTAATGGTAAATCCGCTGCAGCTCGTGGACTGACAGCAAGCCCGGGGCAAAGCTGCGCTCTTTGTTGAACGCCCCATAGGTGAAAGGTGCGCCGTATTTCGCCCCAAGGATGCGCGTGCAAACGCCAAGGTCGCCCATGGCGATGGCGACGGTCGGTTTGGGCGGATCCTTGAGCAATTTGAGCACGCGCAAACTGTCGCTGGGTTGACACGCCGTCACGGCGATTTTGACCACGTCGGCGTCCTGCTGACACATGTGGCGGTGCAAGTCTTCCAAGTTGCTCGGCGTCTCGTGGAGATTGTGATAACTGATGATTCGTTTGACCTTGCCGAAGCGCGGGATTCTGTCGGCGATATCGGTCTCGAGGTCCACCCAATCAAAGCCGGCAACGATGGCTTGCCGAATCAGCATTTGCCGCTCTTCTTCCGAGCCGGCAAAGCGGCCCCCGTCGGCCGGCCGGCGAAACGTCGCAATCAGAGGGCACGGCCGGTCCGCCAGCAACCGCTTAAAATCCGGGGCCTTCGCCAGAAAGTCGAGACGCAGTTCGATTAACTTCGCGCCGCGCTTCGCCGCCTCGTGGATCTCGAGTTGAACCATTTTGTGCCGGGTGCGGCCGATCACGGCACAGATCACGGAGCCTGACGACGACATGGTCGAGCACTACTCCCCCTCGACCGGCGCGGCTGGGCCGGCACAACGTTGGATTTTTTCACTCTAAGGAGTTTCTCGCCCAAGTGCAAGTCGGACCGTTTTCCTCAGCGCAACCAATAGGTACCCTAAACTGCGACGGTTTGCGGACGCAAGCCGCGGCGCGATGCCGGCCAGTCGCGGCGCTGCACCAACAACCCTTGCCTCAGCGGAAACAGGATCGTGATTGAGATTGCTACCGCTCGTCCAGACGAATGGTTCGCCGCCCTCGAACTGGCGCTACGCCCTGTGCCGGCGGAGGACCGTGCGAGCCGCGTCCTTCATGCCCTGGCGTTGCTGAACAACGGCGAAGTCGATCCGGGCGGCGTGCTCGCGGCGCGGGTGGACGGTGCGCTAGCGGGGGTGCAAGTTGCCATCCCCATGGCCGGGGCCAGCGGGTTGTTGTGGCTGCCGCAGGTGGTGCCGGCCTGGCAGGACAGTCCCGTCGCGGAGCGTCTGGTGGCTGCCGCAACAACGTGGCTGCACAGCCGCGGTGCCAAGCTGGCCCAAGCGCTGGTGTCCCCGAGTCACCTCCCGGAGGCTGGTCCCCTTCTCCGCTGCGGCTTTCGACACATCACGACTCTTCATTACCTGCGTCGTGATTTGCACGACCTTCCGCAACTGACCGCGCCCGCCGGCTGGCAGGTGCGAAGCTACACGGCGCAGGCCGCAGAGCTGTTTCACCGTACCTTGGAGGCGACGTACACCGCGACGCTTGACTGTCCCGAACTGACCAACGTTCGCACGATGACCGAGATCATCGAAGGCCATCGCGCCCAAGGTGTCTGGCGGCCGGACCGATGGTTGTTGGCCTGTCTCGCCGATCAGGCTGTCGGCGTGGCTATGGTGACGGAGTTATACGATCACGCCGGCTGGGATTTATCGTACTTGGGGCTGGTGCCGCAATTCCGCGGCCGCGGTCTAGGAAGCGCCTTGCTCGTCGCCGCACTTTCCGCGGCGCGCCGAGACGCCGCCGACGCCATCGTCGTCGCCGTCGATGCACGAAACTGGCCAGCGCGGCGGCTCTACGAGCGCTTTGGTTTCGTGACGATTGAGCAACGGGAGGTTTTGCTGAAGATTCTCCAACAATCTTGAGCGCCAAGGGAGACGATGTTACGCGGCGGAGCACGGCGACCTCGGCCGCGTGTGCCGACGACATGCGGCGGCCTCGCATCTAATCATTTGTATAGATAAGCGCCCACGACAAATCTGCGCTTTTTTCCAATTGGCCCTTGACACGCTTCCTTCGGCAGATTACTTTGCTACGTGAGTTTGGCCTCTTCTCTGTTCCGGCCCCGCTGCACCGTTCGCGCGTTGTAGCGGGGTTTTTTGCCCCTTGGGAAATTTCGGGTTTGGAATCGTCTCACTCGTGCCGATGGAGGAGTCTCATGCTTTCCCACGAATGTTTGCGCGAATGGCGCACGGCATGGTTGCCGAACATCAGCGACGCCGGGCTTGACCGCTTGATTGACTTGCTCGAAAAAGCCAGTCCTTTGTTGATTCACGGCTCTTTCACGCGAGCTTTGCCGATGGGGTGCCTGGCGACGCACATCGCATGGCATCATCCGGCCACCGAGCACCTGACCGTAGAAGCGGGCATCCAATGGCTGCACCAGGTCGCCGGATTGAATCCCGCGACGAGCCATGTCATCCGCGAATGGGATCGCCGGGGAGCGATGGACTACGAAATGCGCAGCGTTTTGCTGGAGGAACTGAAAGAACATCGCCGCCAGCGTCGTTTGGCGGCGCGGTCGCCCGGTTCGTTATCGGAGGAAACGTCTCCGGCCTGTTGGAACTTAGTCCAAGCCTGAACCCGGCCCCCCCCGTGCCGAGCGAACGCCGCCGAAGTTATGACCACCATCCTCTGGACGCGACCGCCAGAGGATTTTTTTTCGCAAGGAGCCGGCATGTTGACGCGCGTCTTGGAGCCGGAAGTCATGGACTCTGCCGCCGAAGCGGAAGATTATGACGCGATGGACCACGCCGCGGTCAATCGTGCTTTCGTGGCCGATTTTTTGAAACATTGGGACCAAGTGGGTACCGTGCTCGATGTCGGCGGAGGCACGGCGCGAATCCCCATCGAATTGTGCCGACAAATTCCTACGGCCAATGTTCTCGTCATTGATCTTGCCGGCGCGATGTTGGAGGTGGGCCATCGTCATGTGGAACGA
>JANWVS010000158.1 GCA_025056835.1 Gemmataceae bacterium
GATAACCGAGGTGAAAGTCCTCCCCAGGCCCGACGTGCTCCGTCCAGCGATAGGTCATGACTTCGAGGAAACGCGGCCCGCCGTCGCGGCGAACCTGGGTAATCAAATCGCGGGAACGGTGGATGATTTCGAAGACATCGCCGTTGGCGATCCGTTCGGCCGGGATGCCATAGGCTCGTGCCCGACCGCAAATATCGGGAAGTCCCTGGCGCCGACGTTGGTGGGTGTGGATGGCGTATTGGTTGTTTTCGCAGACGAAGAGGATCGGCAGTCGCTTCAGAGCGGCGAAATTCAGGCTTTCGCCGAACACCCCCTCTTCGGTGGCGCCATCGCCGAAGAAACTAGCGACGATGGCAGCGCCGCCGGGATGCGATGGACCTTCGGCATCTGCCGTGGCCGCGCTAGGCCGGGCCGGCCCTTTTTTCAAGGCGAAGGCGTAGCCGACGGCGTTGGCGATGGTGGTGCCGACAATAGCCGAAGCACCCAGCATGCCGGCTTCGGGTGCGATCAGGTGCATTGAGCCGCCCCAGCCACCGGTGCAGCCGGTCGCCTTGCCGTATAACTCGGCAATCATGGCCCGCAGGTCGCCGCCGCGCGCCAGGTACAAGGCGTGGCCTCGATACGTGCCGAAGACGACATCCTCGCGCCGCAGGTTCGCACAAACTCCGACCGAGACGGCCTCTTGGCCGATCGATAAGTGGATGGGGCTTTTGATGCAGTCACTCGGATACACCTGGGCGATATGCTCCTCAACCCGGCGGATGCGCACCAACTGCCTATACAGCCAGGGCAACATAAGGCTCCTCCGTCATCTGTTGGTGCAGGAACCATTCGTAAGTGGCTGCCAGCGCGGTCCGGAAATCAGTGCGCGGCCGCCAGCCAAGGTCGAACAAAGGCGACGAGTCGAGCAACCTGCGCGGCATGCCGTCGGGGCGGTTGGGATCGCACAAGAGCCGACCGCGATAGCCGACGACCTCGGCGATGGTCCGGGCCGTCTCCAGGATCGAGCGCTCCGTGCCGCTGCCGACATTGATCGGTTCCTCAGAGTTGTAGTGGCGCATCAAGAAAATGCAGGCGTCGGCGGCGTCGTCGACGTAGAGGAAATCGCGTGTCGGTCGGCCGCTACCCCAGATAACCACGTGCGGCTCAGCCCGGACCTTGGCGCGGTGCATGCGCCGCATCAGGCCGGAGATGACATGGCCGCTCTCGGGATGGAAGTCGTCGTCCGGCCCGAACAGGTTCGCGGTAATCGTGGTAATGAACGGGGCATCATACTGTTGCCGGTAGGCGCGGCACAGCGTCAACCCAGCTAATTTGGCACTGGCGTAGGCGAGATTGGTGGGTTCCAATGGTCCGGTCAGCAGGTACTCCACCCGCAGCGGCTGCGGTGCCGATTTGGGGTAACAACACGAGCTGCCGACATAGAGCAGCTTGCGGATACCGTGGCGGAAGGCGGCCGGAATGACGTTCACGGCCACTTGGAGGTTCTCGACCATCAAGTCGGCCGGGTAGCGGCGGTTCTCCTCGATCCCTCCCGACGGCCCGCCGGTGAGGAATACGTATTCGGGCCGCTCGCGCAGGAAAAAGTTGTCGACCTGTTCAGCGTCGGTCCAATCCGGTTCGCGCGGCGGCAAGCCGAGCAGTTGATGATAGCCTTGGCCATGTAGCCGGCGAAGCAACGCGGCGCCAAGCAACGTATCGCCTCCGGCAACGAGAATGCGTGTCTGTTGGTCCATCATCGGTCTCCTTCGCCTTTGGTTCAGTCGTACCATCGCCGACAGCGGTGGCGTGGCGCTTTGACTCAGACGGCGGCCGGCCACTGGTGCGGCGCTGACCGCGTTCGGCCGCGGCGCGAGTGTTCCACTTCCTGGTAATCCACTCCCGGTTCGTTAAAAATGATCTGGCTGCCGGCATGTTCGAAGGCGAAGGGGACGTGGAGCAAATGATCCAGAGCTTGGAGGACCTTGCCACGTCGTTTGGGCGGCACAAAAAGCAGTAAAAAGCCGCCGCCGCCGGCGCCGGTGAGTTTGCCGCCGATTGCCCCGGCAGCCCGTGCGCGATCGTACGCTTCATCCACTTGGGGAGTGGACACCGCGTCGCTGAGGGTCCGCTTGGTTTGCCAGGCTTCGTGCAGGAGTTGGCCGAACTCGCGCAGGTCCATGCCGCTGAGCAAAATGTCGATTGCCTCCTCGACCATTTCGTGCATCGCCCGAAGTTGGCGGCTTTTGGCATCGAGGCATTGGGCATAGCTCTTGGCAACGTCGGACGCCGTGCGGGCGATGCCGGTGTAAAAGAGCATCAGGTGTTCGCGGAGCAGGGCGAGGCGCTCCGGCGTCAGCGGCAGGGGATCGACCGCAATAGCGCCGTCGCGGTGGAATTGGACGTACTTTAATCCGCCGAAGGCCGCCATCACCTGGTCTTGCGAACCGACGGTCTCGCCGAGCACTTCCTGTTCGATCCGGATGCTTTCCTGAGCGAGCTGGATGCGCGTGCGCCGTTGGCCGCGCAGCGTGTACAGGGCGTGCAACAGACCGACGGTGAAGGCCGAACTGGACCCCATACCGCTGCGGGCGGGCAAGTCGCCGTCGTGATGCAGTTCCAAGCCGCGGTCGAAGTTCAACTCTTGAAGCACGGCCCGCACGACAGGGTGTTCGATTTCCGCAGCGGAGGCGGCCGTCTCGATCTTGCGATAGACAACGCGGAATTTGTGGTCGAAAAACGGCGGCAGATGTCGGCAAGTGAGCCAGCAGTACTTGTCGATCGTGGCGGCGAGCACTGCCCCGCCGTGGCGGCGATACCACGCGGGATAGTCGGTGCCGCCGCCGAAGAACGAAATCCGAAAGGGGGTGCGGCAGATAATCATCCGTGACTCCTCCGCGCGAACGCGGTTTTCCTCGGCTCCTTCCGAGACCGCCGGCGGGTGTGAAAGGCACATTGTGGCGGAAACGGCGAAGGCGTGTCAAGGTTGCTTGACCCTCAGCGCGGCCGTGGAGTACAATCCGCCGCACGACCTGACCGACGCCCTGGATGAGCGGCCGACAAC
Source organism: Gemmataceae bacterium (assembly GCA_025056835.1). Taxonomy (GTDB): domain Bacteria; phylum Planctomycetota; class Planctomycetia; order Gemmatales; family Gemmataceae; genus JANWVS01. The sequence goes on from JANWVS010000158.1 coordinate 3,044, forward strand.
CGCTGGCGCCGAGCCAACGCTGCCGCTCAGCGTCATGCGGTGCGCGTCCGCGCTTTCGAATGGGCCGCAGAGCAAGGAGGCCGATGATGCTCGACGACGTCGATCTGCTCGTCTGCGGCGCCGGGCCGGTCGGTTGTACGATTGCCGAGCGCGCCGCCGCAACGCTCGGCTGGAAGGTTCTGGTCGTCGAACGTCGACCACACGTCGCCGGCAACTGTTATGACTCAATCCATTCCTCCGGCGTGCGCATCCATAACTACGGTCCGCATTATTTTCGCACGAACGACGAAGCGGTCTTGCGCTACCTGTCGCGCTTTACCGACTGGATTCCAGGAAACTACGTTGTCAAAAGCCTCGTCAACGGCCGATTGTTGCCCTTTCCGATCAACCTCACCACCCTGGAGCAATTCTTCGGCTGCTCGCTCGACACTGACGCCGGCCGGCGCCTGCTCGATGCCAAGCGGCAACCCATCGCTCAGCCGGCCAACTCGGAAGAAATGGTGCTCGCCAAGGTGGGGCGCGAGTTATACGAGGCGTTTTACCTGAATTACACGCTCAAGCAGTGGGGGCGGCACCCGCGCGAGCTGGCGCCTTCGGTCTGCGGCCGCGTGCCGGTCCGTCTCAACCGCGATGAGCGCTACGTGGACCAGCGCTTTCAGGTCATGCCCAAGGACGGCTTCACGGCCCTGTTCACGCGGATGCTGAATCACCGTAAGATTCGCGTCCTGACCCGTTGCGACTTTCGGGAGATTCAGACTCTGGTGAAACCTCGGCGAGCGACGGTCTACTCCGGCCCCATCGATGCGTACTTCGACCATTGCCTGGGTCGGCTCCCCTATCGGTCGCTGCGCTTCGAATTCGAGACAGAGTTTGTCCCCTATCGGCAACCGTGCGTCCAAATCAACTATCCCAACGACCATTCCTGGACGCGAACGGTCGAGATCAAGCACGTCACCGGACAACAGCATCCGCACACCGTCATCTGCTACGAGACCCCGCGGAGCGAAGGGGAGCCGTACTATCCGGTGCCAGCCGCCGCCCACCAGGCTCTCTACGAGCGTTACCGCGATCTTGCCGAAGTGACAACCCGGCGCGAGCGCGTCTTTTTCTGCGGGCGTCTGGCCCAGTACCGCTACTTCAACACCGACGAAGTCATTGCGGAGGCCCTCCAGTGCTTCGAGAAAATCAAGCAGCTTGGCAGCAACTCGTTTCTCCCCAGTCCGACGACCACTGGCCGAGTGCCGACGAGCATCGCCGAGTCGTCGGCCGACTGTGGCAGGGCACGCGCTCGGACGGAGGCACGCCGGCGGCGTGCTTCGTCACCGCGGCCGACGATGGCGTGATCGGCCCGTGGATGGCTGAGGCCGCCGAAGCGTTGGCGCGAGAAGGCTGGTGCGTGACTACGCTGGTCGCTGCACAGGCCGGCCGTTCGCCGCCGGTCCCGAGGCATGCGATCGCAGGTGGTGCCGTTCGCCTGCTCAGGGACTTTACTCTGCCGGCCGAGTGGACGCTCGATGGCCCCAACCTTACCGCAGCCCTGCACGCCAGCGACCACGTCATGCAGGCGTTGCATGAGATGCACCGGCACAACGGCCTCAATTTAATTGTCTTCCCAGACCGCGGTGGGCTAGGTTTTCGCACGATCCAAGCGAAACAGACCGGCCAAGCGTTTCTCGATGTGCGCTTGGGGGTGGCCGTTTTTGGCACGACGGCGGAGCAACTCCGGCACCGCCAGCAATGGCTCTACGATTGGCGCCATCTGGCCTTGGACCACGCCGAGCGCTATTCCCTGGCCCACGCCGACGTGCATTTTGCCACCGACTGCGAATCGTTTATGGAACGGACCGGCAGGATAGCACCCGTCACGGGTTTGCCGCCGAGTCCGCCGCTGGTGAGCGTCTGCGTGCCCTACTTTAACTTGGGCAATTACCTGGAGGAAACACTGGCATCGGTGGCCGCGCAGACCTATCCAAACCTCGAAGTCATCGTCATCAACGATGGCTCCACCGACGCCGAATCGGCCGCCGTCTTTCAGCGCATGCGGACGACGTATCCGCAGTTTCGCTACCTCGAACAAGCCAACGCCGGCATCGGCGCCACCCGCAATCGCGGTTTGCACGAGTCCCGAGGTCGTTACTTCCTACCCGTCGACGCCGACAATATCCTTCGCCCGGACATGGTTGAACGGCTGGTCCGCGGTCTGGAAGCGAATGCCGCCATCGCCGCCCTGTCGTGTTATTTCCTGGCTTTTAGCGACGTCGCGAAAGCCGGGGCCTCTTGCCCGGCGCGGTCTATCACCTACGCGGTCAAGCCGACGGGCGGCCCGCGCGTGCTGGGTTGTTGGCAAAACGTCTACGGCGACGCCAGCGCCCTCTTCCGCACGGAGACGCTCCGCAGCATTGGCGGTTTCACGACCGATCGCGACACCTCGTTCGAGGACTGGGAAACCTTTGTGCGGCTGGTCAACGCCGGCTTCCGAGTGGATGTCGTGCCCGATTTTCTCTTCTACTATCGCCACCGCGAGGATGGTTTTTCACGGACGACCAACGGCTTTCGCAATCTCCAGCGCGTGCTGCGGCGTTTCGCGGAGATCGAGCGGCTGCCGGCCGAGGAGCGCCGCTTGTTGTGGGATTGGCTCGTTGGCTCGCAGCAACGGCTTGCGGAGTTGGAGGGGCAACTCCTGGCGACTTCCGCACCGGCATCCAGGCTCAGCGCGCGGGTCCGCCGGGCCTTGGGGCGTTGGCTGCTGCGGTGTCGTCGGCCGTCGGCGCAAGCGGCAGGTTCAACCGT
>JANWVS010000159.1 GCA_025056835.1 Gemmataceae bacterium
ACATCACAAAGGCGGCAAAGCTGGCGCACCAGGCGTGCTTGCCGGAAGCTGCCAGCCCGGCCGCGACGCCGACCATGTTCGACTCGGCAATGCCGACGTTGAAGAAGCGATCGGGAAATTTCTTGGCGAAGTGCTCGGTGCGCGTGGAATTGTGGACATCGCCGTCGACGACCACCACGTCTGGGTCTGCCGCGCCGAGCTGCGCGAGGGCTAGACCGAACGCTTCGCGAGTCGATTTCCCCATTTTCATGAACCGTTCTCCTGGGAAAGCTGCTGTACCACCCAAGCGCCGCCCTGGCTGCCGGCCGCGCAGTCTTCGCTGTTGTAGCAAGCCGCCCTGGTAAATTCCATTTACGAATTTCGACTTGGCGACCTTGCCGCTGGGCGACTAAGATGATTCTCGCCACTTCCGTGAGTCCCCTGGGGGAGGGGTTGGGCGATGGCGGATTTCAAGATACTTTGTCCGGCCTGCACGGCCGTGCTCAGCAGCAAAAAACCGATTCCCAACGGCAAGAAGATCACCTGTCCCAATTGCAAGAAGCCGTTTGTCGCAGCCACGGCCGACGCCGGTTCCGATTCCGGCTCCTTGGAATTTGAATGGAGTCCGCCCGACGGCGGCGGCGTCATTCAGACGCCTAGTCGCGGCAGCGCGCCGCGAAGCAGCGAACGCACCGTCGCCCGTGCCCCGCATCGCGCAGCTTCGAGCGGCAGCAAGGCCATGCTCTGGATCTTGATGCTGCTGTTTTTGGTTCTCGCCTTGGGTGGCGGCGGCGTCGGCGTCTATTTCTACCTCAAGACCGAGGAATTGCAGACTGCCCAGGAGCGCGACAAGAAAAAGAAGGCCAAGGAAAAGACCACCGCCCTGGTCAAAAACGACGACAAAGACAACAAGAAACCGGAAGCCGCCAGGGACGATAAAGCGAACAAGACCACCAAGGCAATCAGCAACAAGCCCGAGACGGAGTCGAAACAAGCCGGCCCGGCCCAGAAGGAAGACGGAGGCGGACGCCCCAAGAATGCCGACAAAGCCCAACCCAAGGAACGGCCTTTTGAGTGGCTCGAATACCGCTCCGAACCCGGGGCCTATGTGATTCAGTTTCCCACCAAGCCTACCGACCGCCGCGAACGCGACGACGACTTGATCTTTCATGAAATGAGCGCCGAGATCAACGGCTTTGAATACTCCGTCGTCTTTCACCAACTCAAAAAAGACGATGTTATGCCGGTCAAGGAACGCTTGGCCAAACTCGCCGACGAATACAAGGATGTGACCATCCTCCGCAAGGAGGTGGAGTTCGAGCAGATTCCGATGATTCCGGCCATCGAAGTGACGATGTACAAGAACGGCAAGAAGGACGTGGCGGTCGAGCGGATCATTGTCTATCGCGATCATGTGTATCAATTGACCGTGACGGGCAACCGGGAAAAGATCGGCCCCGATCAGGTCGCGCAGTTCATGCGGTCGTTTCGCTTTGTCGGCGAGCCGCGGGGCGGTTTCCTCGACCTGGCCCAAACGCAAGGCGTGCCGCCGCAACGGCAGAAGAAGTAGCCGCGCAACGCACCCAAGTAACCCGCAACTCTGCCGCGGACACGGTCGGCCTTTGCTCGCGCCAAAGTAGCCCGCGGCTCCGCCGCGGGTTTCGACAGCATCGAACGCAACCCGTCGAAAGTCACGGAATCTCATACAGGTGCAGCGCCACCGGTCCGTCGCCATAACCGACGCCATAGCCGCCGCCAAAGCGCTGGTATAAGTCTTCGCCGCGGAAGTCGTCGATGAAGTAGCCGTCCTCGGCCACGAGTTCCCGGTCTTCGAACAAGACGCGCACGCGCGCGCCTTTTTTCAGTCCGGCAACTTCGATTTTTGTGCCGCCTGGTCGGCGCAGGGCCAAGTGCTCGGAGTCCCAGCACAACACGTCGGCCGTGGCTGTCGGGCCGTCGTTCGGAGGCACCAGCCGTGTATCGCCCCACCAGACGCGGCCGCCTTCGTGCGCCAAGGCCACGCCGTCGACCATCCCCGTGATCCCCAGCGCTTCGAGCGGCACCCGCAGTTCAATCCACGAGCCGGCCGGGGGCAATGGGCCTTGCGGTACCACCTTGGCGGGAAGGTAGGGCCGGGCCTGATCGAGCAAATCTTCGCCCCAGCCGAGGAAGCCGGTGGCATGACGGTAGAAGCTGCGCAGGAACCACAAGCGTCGTTTGGCGTCGCCGAGCCAGCGGCCGACGTCGAAATCGCCCCACGCCGCGGCTTGGGTCCAACGGCCGTCTTGCTTGACCAGCACAACCAGGTTTTTCGGTGCGGCCTGAGCATCGAGCTTGAGCCATTGCTGAAACACCGTTCCTTTGGGATAAGTTCGCGCCTGGGGCAAGTAGTGCAAACCATGGATCGTCGGACCTTGCTCGACGGGCTGATCGGCGCCATAAGAGTTGGTTTCGCTCAAGTGGAGGTAGCGATCGACGGTGAGGCGGCTGTGTGGAAAGCGGTCGTTGGGGTCGTGGTGCCAGCGCCATTTGCCCAGGCCGAGGCCCCGGGTGGTGGCCGCGATCAGGTACGTCTTCCCTTGATACCGCCGCGACCAGGATTCGATTCCCGCCGGCGTCGTGATTTTGGGACCGGGATCCTGCGAGGCGAGGATCGGTTTCCAGAATTCCAGCTCGCCGTGCAGACCGCGGAAGAGCGAGGCGTCGCCGGGGCCGTGGGCGATCTGCCAGCCGCGGGCGCCGCGCATCATTTCCACATAGACATGGTAGCGCCAGCGTTCGTAGGGGACGTCTTCATACATCTGCGGCCGCAGCCAGATGACCTTGTCCTTGCCAGCGACGAGCGGCGCCAGGTCGGTGTGCAGTTGGGCGGGGTACCATGGTTCCGTTTCGGGATCGAAAATATCGTAGAATGGCACCTTTTCGAACTCGAAGCGGTTCCAGTAGCCGCCGTGGCTGACCATGACCGGCTTGCCGGTGGCGCGGCGCACGTAGTCCACCAATTGCTCCAAGCCCTTTAATTGCGCCGCTGTGGCGCCGTGAAACAGGCCGAACGCTTCTTCGATGCCGGGAGCCGTGGAGACGATCATGGGGGCCGAGCGGCAAAAGGCGAGGTAGTCATCAAAGTTCGCCTTGCCGCCCACCTGCTTGCAGGCCTCGTCGAGGCTGAAGGCCGGGTGCGGATTGGTAAACGCGCTGGAGACATAGAGATTGTCTTCCTGCCATTTTTGGGCGGCTACTTTCCGGTCCGTGACCGAGCCGGCCACGTAGCGGAGGCAGTTGAAGTCGTTTTCGCGGCGCGTGTACGTCTTGGCGGTGAAGCCGTCGTAAATCGACCACGCCGGCAGGTTGTGCAGGTCGAGATAATGGCCCGGTCCCGGGTCGGCCGGCCCCGCGTACACCGGCACGTGGCCGTAGATTGCTCCGAAGGGCAGCCACGGCGCCCCATTGACGTAGAGCAGGTCCTTCTTGATCGTCACCGCCTGCACCGGCGGTTGCGCAGGCCGGGGGCCGAGCCGGCAAAACGGCGGCGATTGCACCGCGGCGATCGCATGCCCCGTCGTGTCCAGCGCCGTCACGCGCACGTACCAGTTGCGCTGCGGATCGGCGAACGGCTGCACCGGCAGCAGCCCCACGTCGAGATCGTACAGGAGCAGACCGGTCAGGTCATCCCGGAGGGCCTTGGGGAGCTTGGCACGCTGCTGGGCGAAACTTGCCGGCGTAACGGGATGGTTCACTTGGCTGACGACCTGCCCGGTGCCGCGGCGCACGACCTCCAAGCGGAGCGCCGCCACCTGTCGGCGCAACGGGTCGGCCAAGCCGAGATTGAGGCGCACGAATTGTTTCTGTTCGGGTCGGAGATAGAGAGCCCCCAGGTCGAGGTCGATGGCCGTGGTCCAGCCGCCGAGCCAGATTTCGGAGGAGGCCAGGTCCTTCCCCGCAGCGTCCTGGAGCGTCAAGCGTCCCTGAAGGTGGGTGTAGGCCGCCGGCCAAGGCGCCTTTATCTCATAAGGGATCGAGAATGTCGCCGTTTGCTTCGCCGCTACGAGCTGCGCGGCGCTGCGCTGGCGGGAGGTCGTGCCGTCCGGCCCGGAGAATTCCCAGACGAGTGCCAACTGCTGCGGCGGTCCGGGGTTGAACGCCACGGCCCGGACCACGTTGCCGCCCAACAGGCGCTCGCCCAGATCGAGATCAACCAGGTGAGGCTGAGGGGCGGGATTGGCCGGCTCGTGGACCTTGACGCCGCGGGCCGCCAACTCGGCCGGGGTCGATTCCGGTTCGCCGACGTGAATTTCGTCCCACCAGATCGTGCCGACGACGTTGTTCTGCGGCTGCGTGCCCGTGTCGTCGAGGGTATAGCCGTTGACGCCGCGAGCGCAGAGGAGCACGCGTAGGGAATGCACGGGACCGCGCGGCCGAAACACTTGCCGGATCAGCCGCCAATCGTCGCTGCCGATCGAGTGCGGCGCCATGTGAATGAACGGAAAGCCATCGAGGCGCTCGTCCTGGTCGGTCAAGGCGTCGATGTGGAGCATGCATAGTTGGTCGGTCTTGATCCAAGCGCGAACTTCGATCAGCCGCGGCTCCGTTTGCTGGAGCACGATCGGCGCCGAAGCGACGCTGACCTCATCCCCCGGCGGTACGATCATCTGAAGGCTTTGGCGACCCGCGCGAGGCAGCAAGGCGTCGTGCTGCACCTTGCCGCGATTGTCGAAGGCGCCGTTATGCCAGGTGTTGAAGAGGTAATAGAGCCGACCGGGGAAATGGCGGTATTTTTGCGGCGGTCCCCAACCCGTGGGCTGTTCGAAGCCGCCGTTGGCCAGCAGGTTCGGCCCGATGGCCCCGATCTCCGTCAGCTCGACATGTCGGATCTCCACCTGTCCCGTCTTGCCGTGGTACCGAATCGCTACCTGGATCGTGCCCGGCAGCACCGGCCCTTCCTTAGCGATCAGGGCTGCTTCCTTGGGGTCCTTCGTTGCCTGCTCCTCGACTTTCCTCAACCAGGCGGCCGCGTCGAGCCTGACTTCCGTGGTTCGTTCGACAAAAGTCCCCGAGGGGAGCGGTGCCGAGGCCAGCACCGTCGGCGGTGTCGAGGTGCCGAAGGGGTCGGAGAGCGTCAAGGTTCCGGGAGGGCAGTAGGCAAGTTCGATCGTCCCGGCACCGGTGGGCACCTCGGTCCCCGCCAGCCGCACGCGCAAAACCAGGTCGCGGACCATTCGTTGGGGAAAGCGGCTGCGCTGCGGGACGATCGAGGGAAACCGGCCTGCGTCGGCCATGTTGCCGAGGTTGCGCTGGTCGTGGATCAACACCCAGTTGACGCGTTGCACGATTTCGCCGGCCGGACCGGTCAAGAGCAAACGCCGCTGGCCTGCGGGGCGATCGGCCTCGTGCCACCGCCAGCTGCCTTTGCACGTCCAGCCGTCGGGATTAAAGTCGCGGCGATGGTACAACTCGGACGAGTAGCACCAGTGATGGTTCTTGTTCTCCGGAATCAACGTCAGCCAGTCGTCTTGCAAGGCGGCGTTGCGCAGCAAGTTGCCGGTCGTCTGGCCCTGGACCGGCGCGGCCCAAGAAATCGCCGCCGCCGTCAGCAGACATCGGGTCACGTTCATGACGCACACTCCCTGGGGGGCAAGACCAGTGTGCGAACTCCCGCGACCGATGGCAAGCAGCAAAGATGGTCGTCGTCAACAACCCGGGAGACTACGCTCGGGCGCCCCGCGCACCGTCGCCTGCGGCACGCGCGACGCCCGAACAGCCGGGGACCGCTGAGTTGCGACGGCGAGCCTCGAGATTCACGGGGTGGGGATGACGATGTCCGACGACGAGCC